>CANLTP010000001.1 GCA_947494085.1 Actinomycetota bacterium
AACCTGCAGCTGAAATAGCGGAGATTAAAAAAGCAGCAAAGATTGACCCAGATCTTCTATGAGTGGTGCAATTGTTGAAAGAATTCACGAAGCTCTAAAAGGTGTTTCAGACCCAGAATTACATCGCCCACTTCCAGAATTAGGAATGGTGCAATCAGTTGAATTTGTTGATGGTGTCGCTGCCATAACTATTTTGTTAACTATCTCTGGTTGTCCGATGCGGGATAGATTGCAGAAAGATATTTCAGATTCACTTGAACCAATTACCGAAGTGAAGTCTTTGGATCTAACTTTTGGCGTAATGAATGAGGAACAGCGCAACAACGTTAAGAAGTTGTTAAATGGCGGCCGTGAAAAATTTATTCCCTTTGCTCAGCCAGATTCACTAACTCGAGTTATCGGAATTGCTTCAGGAAAAGGTGGCGTCGGAAAATCTTCAGTAACCGCAAATCTTGCTGTTGCAGCTGCGCAGAAGGGTTTGAAGGTTGGTATTTTAGATGCTGATGTTTATGGCCATTCAATTCCAAGGTTGATGGGAATAGTTGGTAAGCGACCAACAGCGATTGATCAAACATTTATTCCAGTCGAAGCCTATGGTGTAAAAGTAGTTTCAATGGAGATGTTTAAGCCTGAACGATCAGATGCAGTGGCATTTCGTGGACCAATGTTGCATAAAGTTTTAGAACAATTGTTGAGTGATGCTTATTGGGGCGATCTTGATTTACTTTTATTGGATTTGCCGCCAGGAACCGGAGATATCGCAATCTCACTCGGCCAATTATTACCAGCATCGGAAATTGTTGTTGTTACAACTCCACAAATTGCTGCAGCAGAAGTTTCAGAACGTGCAGGTCGAATTGCTCACCAATTAAAACAACACATCATTGGTGTTATCGAAAATATGTCGGATTCAGCATGTGCTAAATGCGGCGAACCAATAGCAATATTCGGTACTGGTGGTGGCTTGGAAACAGCAAAACAGTTATCTGAATTAGTCGGAGCCGATATTTCTATGATTGGCCAAATTCCTTTTACCCCAGCCCTGCGTGAAGGTGGAGATGTTGGAAGCCCAATCGTCATTAGCGATCCAACATGTCCGGCAAGTGAATCTTTCGCAGCTATCGTGGAGAAAATAACACTTCGCCCAAAGTCATTAGTGGGGGTCAGGCTCTCCGTCTCTTAACATCACCTAAGATTGGGCTATGAAAACGCCACCAGTAAAGAGCATCAACACAGTGGCCAAGCGACTAGTCGGACGAAGTGAATTAGTTCTACAACGCAAAAGTATTAGAGAGTCTCTGGTTTCGGTTGCCGGATTAATCGGGAAGCCAGTTAAGTATCAGGGCGGAAAAGAAATCGGTCGCCTTGTAGATGTTGTAGTTCGACATGGTGAAGATTCTTATCCACCAGTTTCCGGGTTAATTGTAAAAGTTGGCCAGAGTAAGTCATTTATCGATGGCGCAAGAATTTCAAAGTTAACTCAGAATGAAATTCAATTATCTTCAGCAAAAGTTGACCTGACAGAATTCACCAGGCGCGAAGGCGAATCGCTTCTTGATGCAGATGTTTTAGATCACCAAATTGTTGATGTAAATGGCCTTCGAGTTGTTCGATCTTCAGATCTTTACTTAGCTCCGCTAGATCGTGAAATCCGAGTTGTCGGTGTAGATATTTCATTTAAAGCTTTTCTTCGCAGGATATTTCCTGGCGCACTTGGTCGTGGACCAATTCCAAAGCATGTCATTGACTGGGCAAATGTTGCTTCTTTGGCACACGGGACTGGAGTCGTTAGATCAACTGAATCTCGAGCTGCACTTAGTCAACTTCGTCCAGCAGATTTAGCAGATCTTATTGAAGACTTAGCGGGTCGTGAACGAAATGCTCTGATTGAAATGCTTGATCCAGAACTTGCGGCTGATGCTCTTGAAGAGATGGAAGATGACGAGTTGCAAGGGCTATTACGTGGACTATCTGCACAAAGATCTGCTGAACTTATTTCACGGATGGAACCCGATGAAGGTGCTGAAGTTCTGCGCGACCTCGATGATGACCACCGCGAAAGTATTTTTATGGAGATGGATATTTCGGTTGCCAAGCAACTTCGCAAACTAGTTGAATTCGATGAAACTCTTGCCGGCGGAATCATGACATCACACATGCTAATTACTCACGAAGCCGACACTGTTGCATCTGCACTTGCACTTCTAGTTGAGCACCGAAGCCGCGATATTTCAGATGGAGTTGTCGTCGTAGATGCCAAGGGAAAGCTCCTAGATCACATTCAAATTATTGAATTAATCGCCGCAAAACCAGGTGCCAAGTTGTCATCACTGATGGGTCCGCCATATCCAACTTCAGTTAATTTGAATACCAGACTTGATGAAGTAATCGACGAATTTGCAAATAACCGGGGATCTTCAATCATTGTTGTTGATGAGAAAAATAAACCTGTTGGTCGGATTCTGGCCGATGATTTAGTGGATGCTCTGGCATCAACCGCAGATACCCAAGGTTTTGCTCAGGGAAGTGGTGCTCTCTAATGGCTAATAAACGCACGCTCTCTCCAAAGAAAATTCGGATAGCAGCGTTTCTTGCTGTTATGGGTCCTGGGCTGATTGCTGGGCTTTCCGATAATGATCCAGCGGGTATTACTACTTACTCTGTTCTTGGTGCCGATTACGGTTATCAACTGCTCTGGGTATTAGTTGCATCCATGTTGGCGCTAATTGTTCTGCATGATTTAGCTGCTCGAATTGGTGTCGTTACTCGCCAAGGAATGATTGGTTTAATTCGCCAGAAGTATGGCGCCAGATCTGGAACCTTAAGTGCCGGCGCTTTAGTACTGGCAAATGTCGGAACTATGACTGCCGAGTTTGCAGGCATTGCAGCAGCCGGACAACTTTTTGGATTAAGTAAATATATTTCAGTCCCCGTAGCAGCGATTGCAGTTTCATTCTTAGTATTACGTAATTCGTTTTCTACGATTGAAAAAGTTTTCTTTATTATCTCGGCCGGCTTCATCGCTTACATAATTGCCGGTTTTATGGCTGGACCTGATTGGGGCGCTGCAGCTCGGGGAGTCCTAATTCCAACTATTCCATTTACGCAAGAAGCAATATTTATTGCAACTGCAACTATTGGAACAACACTTGCACCATGGGGGCTGGCCTTTATTCAGTCTTACGCAGTTGACAAGCGATTAACAAAAGATGATTTAAAGCTTCTTAGAGTAGATGTTTGGACTGGCTCACTTCTTACAGGTGTTATTGGTTTCTTCGTAGTAGTAACTTGCGCAGCCACTCTAAACAAACAGGGCATTCAAATTAATGATGCGGCAGATGCGGCAAAAGCACTAGAACCACTTGCTGGAACAATGGCTAAAGAGTTATTTGCTATTGGTTTAATTGGCGCAGCCCTGTTAGCTGCCTCAATTCTTCCGCTTTCTACTGCATATTCTGTAAGCGACTTAACTGGGCGGCCAGCTGCTCTCGACGATAGCCCTAGGGAAGCCCCACTCTTTTATCTAACTTTTGGTTTGATTACTGGAATCAGCGCCTTCCTGATCTTGATCCCCGGTGCGCCACTCATAAAGATTCTTGTTGTCACTCAAATTATTAATGCGATATTACTTTTGCCGTTATTAATCTACATGTTTGGTATTGCCAAAGATAAGCAGCTAATGGGCGAATATGTTGCCACTCGCACAATGAAAACGATTTACTCCATCATTATCGCTGTAGTTGGTGTCGCAATATCTTGCATGCTCTGGTTTACGATTGTTTAATGAGTAAACACGATCACACTGCAATTCCAGCAGCTAAAGATTTAGGTCTGTTATCTCTTGGGGTAATTGGCGTTGGAACATCCGGCCCAGTTGTTGCAGCGAGCATCATGCCAGTGGCTTCGCTTATTTTCTGGCGCAATCTAGGTGGCGCAGCGATGATGCTGCCCTTCGCACTTAGAAAAGCAGAGTGGAAAACTAAAGATCAGCGCAAGGCAATCTCACTATCAGCTCTTGCAGGTTTTTTCCTTGCAATGCACTTCATCTGTTTTTTCCTTGCAATGAGATATACAAGTGTTGCAACCGGTACGGCGTTAACTGCTATGCAACCGATATTCGCTGCTATCTACTTTAAAGTTCGCGGCGGCGTCATTCCTTCTCGGGCATGGAGTGGGATGCTAATTGCATTTCTCTCCGTTGTATTGATTACTGGAATTGATTTTCAAATTAGCCTACGTAACTTTTTCGGGGATATTTTGGCGATTCTTGGAGCAGCGCTCTCCGCCGCCTATGTTTTGGTTGGTTCTAAAGCACAGCAAAAAATCTCAACATCTACTTACACAACTGCTTGTTATTTAACTTGCGCAGCAACAGGTTTGATTATTGCGGTTGCAACCGGAAGCCAATTTCTACATTTTGAAGCACGACAATGGTGGTTGGTAGTCGCTCTCATCTTCGGTGCTCAATTTTTGGGTCATACGATGTTTAATTTCACACTTCCTAGAGTCTCACCAGTTATCGTTTCGCTTGTGGTTTTCTTTGAAGTCCCAGTAAGTGCAATTATTGCTTTCTTCTGGCTTGATCAAACACCTGCACCAGGAATCATTCCGGGAATAATTGGTTTATTAATTGGCTGCGGCATCTTTGTATCAAGAGCGAAAGTGGTTCCATTAAATGATTGATCTCCACACCCACTCACTTGCAAGTGATGGCACTGACACCCCAGGCGAGTTGATAAATAAAGCACACGCAAGGGGAATTTCGGTTTTAGGGTTGATGGATCACGACACCGTTGCCGGTTGGGATGAAGCAATTACTTACTTGCGCCCAGGTATGTCACTTGTCTTAGGTTCAGAAATATCTTGTCAGGCGCTAGATGGAACAAGCGTTCATATGCTTGGCATGTTATTTGATCGCGAAAATTCCGCACTTGCTGATGTGCTATCTACAACTCGAGATAACCGTTTAACCCGAATGAATCGAATAATTGCTCGGCTAAATGAAGCCGGATTTGAAATTAGTATTGAAGATGTTCTGGTACAGCTTGCTCCGGGTGCAACTCTTGGTCGCCCACATCTTGCTGATGCGCTGATTGCAAAGAAGATAGTGGCAAGTAGAGATGAAGCATTCACCGAACTACTTCACAACAATTCAAAATTCTATATTTCTCATTATTCACCGACACCTGAAGATGCAATTAAGTTAATAAAACAAGCAGGTGGAGTTGCAGTAATTGCGCACCCATTAGCTTCGCTACGTGGTCGCACCGTAAGTATCGAGAGTTTTAAATCAATGGTCGAAGCTGGATTGGATGGAATTGAAATTTCGCATCGCGATCAGAGTGAAGATGAGCGTGAATTGCTGCGTGAGGTTGTAGCGCAATATGGCATCATTGCCACTGGTTCAAGTGATTATCATGGCAATGGAAAGTTAAATGAGTTAGCAGAGTTCACAACTAAGCCAGAAGACTTTGAAGCTTTAGAAGCTAGGGCAGATGCAAGAAGGGTGGTCCGCAAGTGAATGATGCGCTTTTGATTTCAGCAACAACATTTGGAATTCAAGCATTTGTGACCCTATTTGTAATTATGGATCCGCCTGGCGCTACTCCAATATTTTTGGCTTTAGTTAAAGACCAACCATCTCGTAAGCGAATATTGATGGCTTGGCAAGGTGCCGCAGTTTCACTAATTGTGATTGTTGCCTTTGCCATTTTTGGAAAGTTTCTTCTAGATTATTTACATATCTCAGTTGAGGCCCTGCAAGGTGCAGGTGGTTTGCTTCTCTTGCTGATTGCACTCGAATTGTTAACTGGAAGAGATAGCACAAGTGATAAATCTAAGGATGTAAATGTTGCGCTGGTTCCACTTGGGACGCCACTTCTAGCTGGTCCAGGAGCAATCGTTACAACAATAGTTTTCGTGCAGAACGCCCCTACCGCATCTATGAAATTTGCCTTGGCTGCAGCCATCGTTGCAGTTCACGTGGCGATCGGGTTGACCTTGATGTTCTCAACAAAGATAGTTTCCGTAATTAAGGAATCAGGCGTAACTTTGTTAGCAAGAATTGCAGGTTTGTTACTTGCCGCAATTGCGGTTGAAATGATTGTTCAGGCTATTAAAGGATTCTTCAACCTTTAAGCTGATGCAAAACCGACTTTACGTTCTTCGCTCTGACCAACCTCAACAAATGAAATTTTGTTATTAGCAATAACTGTTTGACGGCCACGAATATCGGTCAAGGTGAGAGATTTTCCAGAATCTAGCGCTGCTGTCACAGCTTCAATTACTTTCGTCGGAGAAAGTTCGCATTCGATATGAAGCTCCTGAGTTGAATCTGCAATTCCAATACGAACTTCTGTTGCTGATCCTGATGTAGTTTTTTTAGTTGACATGGCTTTAGTTTAATCGATTAATTTGCTTTAGGGAATCCAGAAATTCCCCGCCAGATGAGATTTGAAACTAGTTCTACTGCGGTTTCGCGATCAAGTTTTCCATCACGTTCTAACCAATGACGGGCTGAAGTCTGAGCCGTTCCAATTAAGCCAACAGCAAGCATCATTGAAGCCTCTTTGGTTAATCCAGTATCAAGAGAAATAACTGCGCTAAGGGCAGCTGCTGAATCGTAAGTCATTCGACTTAAGCGTTCGCGAACTTGAGGTTCAACGCTCATGTCACTTTCAAAGAGCAATCTAAATGCTTCGCCTTCGCGATTAATGAAACCAAAGTAGGCATCGACGGTTGCATGAACACGTGCTGCGTTATCTGAAGTTGAAGCGATTGCCCTTTGGATATCAAAGACTAAGGAATCAATATGAAGATCAAGAACTGCGAGATAGAGATCTAATTTAGAAGGAAAGTGTTGGTATAGAACTGGCTTACTAACTTTTGCCCGATCGGCAATTTCATCCATTGCAGCTGAGTGATATCCAGCCTGCGTGAAAACTTCCAGGGCCGCAGCAAGTAATTGCGCCCGACGCTCATCCCGAGGCAGGCGACCTTTATTTCCATTCATTGCTGTTGTGGATTCTGTGCTCATTGGGCTAATCGTAGGGCCGATTGCACTATTAATGCGACTTTTTGCGAGAAACTTGCAACAAGTATCACTCTCTCAATTTTGAATTGCGAGGAATATCGGCGAAAATTAGGGCGTTGTAATAACTGTCCAACCAAATTGTTGGTAAAAATTATAGAGATGAGTATTTGTGTCGGCCACTTTAAAGCCACTGGTAACAGAAGGAGCACCGCTTAGCGTTGATGAAGTTCGTCGCTATAGCCGCCATCTCATAATTCCTGATGTTGGAATGAGTGGGCAACGCCGATTAATGAATGCAAAAGTTTTATGTGTTGGAGCCGGTGGACTTGGTTCTCCAGCCCTAATGTATTTGGCAGCAGCCGGTGTCGGCACTTTAGGAATTGTCGAATTCGATACCGTTGATGAATCTAATTTGCAGCGTCAAATTATTCATGGTCAATCAGATATTGGTAAGAGCAAAGCTATAAGTGCAAAGGAAGCTATTGCCGAGATAAATCCATATGTAAATGTGGTCCTGCACGAAACCAGACTTGATGTAGATAACGTCATGGATATTTTCGCGCAATACGATTTAATTGTTGACGGCACAGATAATTTTGCTACTAGGTATTTAGTTAATGATGCTGCAGTGCTTTTGAAGAAACCATATGTTTGGGGTTCGATCTACAGATTTGATGGTCAAGCAAGTGTTTTCTGGGCCGAACATGGTCCGTGCTACCGCTGCTTATATCCAGAACCACCACCACCAGGAATGGTGCCAAGTTGTGCTGAAGGTGGCGTTCTCGGAGTTCTTTGTGCATCAATCGGTTCTATTCAAACGACTGAAGCAATCAAATTAATCGCTGGAATCGGCGAACCACTTATTGGCCAATTAATTGTTTATGACGCCCTGGAATTGGAATATCGCAAAGTTAAGATTCGTAAGGATCCAGCTTGCCCAATCTGCAGTGACAAACCAACACAAACCGAGTTACTTCCAGATTACGAATCTTTCTGCGGAATGCTCTCTGAAGGTGCTGCTGAAGCAGCAACTGGTTCCACTATCGCGGTAACTGAACTTAAAGCCAAAATTGATAGCGGCGAGAAATTTATGCTCATTGATGTGCGCGAACCTGGAGAGTTTGAGATTGTCCGAATTCCTGGTTCAGTCTTAATTCCTAAGCAAGAATTCTTAAATGGTTCTGCGCTAGAAGGTTTGCCCCAAGATATTCCAATAATCTTGCACTGCAAATCTGGTGTTCGCTCTGCTGAATGTTTAGCTGTTTTGAAACAAGCCGGCTTTGCTGATGCAACGCATGTTTCTGGTGGAGTAGTTGCTTGGGTTAAACAGATCGATCCATCACTTCCAATTTATTAATAGTTAGGTTTATAAATGTCTGAGCGCTCGTTGCTACTTGTTCATGCTCATCCAGATGATGAAACGATCAACAACGGCGCAACTATGGCTAAATATGTCAGCGAAGGTGTTCGAGTTACCTTGGTTACCTGCACTAGAGGTGAAGAAGGCGAAGTTTTAATTCCAGAGTTAGTAGATTTGGCTAGTTCGCAGAAAGATAAATTGGGTTCACATCGCGAAACTGAATTAGCAGATGCGATGGCCGCACTTGGTGTTACAGACTTTAGATTCCTAGGAGCACCAGATCGCAAATGGCGCGATAGCGGAATGATGGGAACCGAGCCAAACAATCGAAGTGATGTTTTTTGGCAGGCTGGCTTGGATGATGCGGCAAGTTATTTAGTGAAAATCATTCGTGAAATTAAGCCACAAGTATTAGTTACTTATGATGAATTTGGCGGCTACGGCCACCCAGATCATATTCAAGCTCATCGCGTCGCAATGAGAGCTGCAGAGCTAGCGAGTGATTCTAATTATGGCGATGGTCCAGCTTGGGAAATCTCCAAAATTTATTGGAACACAATGCCAAGATCAGTTATTCAAGAAGGTATCGACAAGATGAAAGAAATCGGATCAGACTTCTTCGGTGCAGAAAGCGCTGATGATTTACCATTTGCGAAGCCTGATGAACTCGTCACAACTCTTATTGATGGAACCGCATTTATCGATTCGAAGATGAAGGCAATGGCTGCGCATCCAACCCAGATTGAATTAGATGGTCCATTCTTCGCGCTCTCAAATAATTTGGGCAATCAAGTTTGGGGCCACGAGTATTACACCTTGGTAAAAGGGGAGAAGAGCGCAAACCTAGATTCTAAAGGGCGCGAGGCAGATCTCTTTGCTTAATGCAATTGGTTCTCTGTTTTTCGGTGCCGTTATTGGATTCATCGGTGTAATTCTTCATAACTCATTCGAACCAATTGGAATTTTGTTAGCGCTTTTAACCACTGCAGTGGGCATTAATTTTGCTGGTCAATTGTTTGGTGCAAGAAAATATAAGGTGATTGCTGCGCTGGCTTGGCTTGCAGTTGCACTGCGCGCTGGAACATATGGCGCAAGTGATGAAATCTTAATTATTTCAAATCTTTACGGGAATATCTTCTTGCTTGGTGGATTGCTTGTTGCATTCATCGCTGTTGTTAAGAAGCGTTAAATCCAATCCCATTCCTGGCCAGCAGGCGAATCCTTGATTGATATCCCTAGCTTTAACAACTGGTCTCGCAAGGTATCACTTGCCACGAAATCTTTGGTCTCGCGTGCAATCTTTCGCTTTTCCAATAAATCTAAGATTTCTGGAGTCGCCTCTACTTTTGCTTTTGGTGCTCTAGCAATATCTAAACCATAAATTTCATCCACGCTAATAAAGCAAGCCAACTTTGTGGCTCCTGAGATCAATTCATCCTTCTCAAGTTTTCGCAGTTGTTGGAGCGCTCGTGGTGTATCTAAATCTTGTTTGATATCAGCCAAGGTTCCGGCCGAGAAATCACTTACAAATTGATTATCAATTTCGCCTTGATCTTGCCATTGCGCCAATTTTTTGCGCCACCGTTCCAACGTTGAATCAGCAGCACGCAGCGAATCCCAAGTTAAATCCATCTGGCTTCGGTAGCGGTTCTCTAAGAAACATAACCTTAAAGCTAGGGGATCAAGTCCTTTTTCAATTACATCGTTTAACAAAACTACATTGCCAGCACTCTTCGACATCTTTCGACCTTCAAACAATAAATGTTCGCCATGCACCCAGTTTTCAACTACTTCATACCCGACTGCAGAATTAGATTGTGCTCTCTCGTTTTCATGATGTGGGAAACGCAGATCTATTCCACCTAAGTGCAGGTCAACATGTCCTTCCAGAAGTTCTAGCGACATCGCAGAGCATTCAATATGCCAGCCAGGAAATCCAGGACCCCAAGGCGAATCCCAAATCATTTCAGTTCGGTTTCCGGCAGCTTTCCAGAGCGCCCAGTCAGCATGGAAAAGTTTTGCGCCATCTTCCGATGAGTCATGTCGATGTCCAGGCTTTAGCGAATCTAAACGATTGCCTGAAATTTCACCATATGGCTCAAAAGTTGTTGCCGAGAAATAAACACAACCATCAGCTCCGACATACGCACGATTAGTTGAAATCAAGTCAATAATAAGTTTTAACATTAAATCAATAGTTTCACTTGCTCGTGGATACGCCGTTGCAGGAATTACATTTAGCCGGGCAAGATCAGTGTGAAAATTCGCTTCGTATTTCCGAGCAATTTCAAATGGGTCGATTGCTTCAGCTTTGGATTGCGCCAACAGCTTATCTTCACCAATTTCATTTCCAGCAATATCTTCAGCCATATGGCCGACATCGGTAATGTTCTGAATTAGTGTTGAGTCATACCCAGAGAATGTGAGAGTTCGTTTAATTAAATCACCAAGCAGAAAGGTGCGCAGATTCCCGACATGTGCATCGCGATAAACAGTCGGACCACAACAGTAAATTGAGACTTCAAAACCATTCTTAGCGCAGACCTCTTTTAAGCCACGAGCTTTAGTGTCAAAGATGAAGAGACCGGTGTTCATTTCTCGGGAACCACTTTCCAAAGTGCAATAGCGTTGTGATCAAATCTTGCCAGCGATCCATCCTTCTTGCGGACCGCATCAATCTCTTCTAAGGTCCCTAGCAAATCTCGAAAGCCACCATCTGGCTCGTGCAGACGAATAGATACGCGTTTCCCAATCTCAGTTGGCGAAGGAGTGGGATTTCCCATATTAAATACTCCTCCTTCTCATGACTTTTCCTAATTCAACCGAATTCAAGACCTGCTAAATTGCTGACATTCGCTATCCTAGGCGCATTAGATTAGTTAGAAAGGTAGCAAATTGACGTACATAATCGCTGAACCGTGTGTAGACGTTAAGGATAAATCCTGTATCGAGGAATGTCCTGTTGATTGCATTTACGAGGGTGGCCGGATGCTCTACATCCAACCCGATGAATGTGTTGATTGCGGTGCTTGCGAACCGGTATGTCCAGTTGAAGCGATTTATTATGAAGATGATATTCCATCGGCGTGGAAAGAATTCGGCAAAGCCAATAGCGAATTTTTCGTAGAAATTGGTTCACCTGGTGGCGCTGCCAAAGTTGGTGCATCTGCAACAGATCACGCAATGGTTAAAGCGCTTCCTCCTAAAGCTGAGTAGTTAGAACTCTGAAACTTCCAGATTTTCCTTGGGATACGTTGGCACCTTTTGGTGCACGCGCTAGGGAACATGTTGGAGGAATAATTGATTTATCTCAGGGAACTCCAGTTGATCCGACTCCGGAATTTATTCAACAAGAGTTAAAAGATTCTGCTAACTCTCCAGGTTATCCGCTAACAATTGGAACACCAGAACTTCGAAGCGCGATGCGCAGCTGGGCAACAAACGTTCTTGGAGCAAGTGGTGATTTTGATGTTCTGCCAACAATTGGTTCAAAAGAATTAGTTGCTTGGTTACCCACAATTCTTCAAGCGAAAACCGTTTTGTATCCCAAAGTTGCTTACCCAACATATTTAGTTGGCTCAATGATTCACCAGTCCGAAAATATTGCAGTTGAGATAGATGCGACAACTTGGCCAAAGAGTGATCTGGCTTGGATTAATTCACCTTCAAATCCAACCGGGCGCGTGCACAGTGAAGCGGAATTAGAAGCAGTAATTGCATATGCCAGAAGCAACAATTCAATTGTCGCAAGCGATGAGTGTTATATAAGTTTTCCAGCAACCGGGCCGGCTCTGGTATCAATCCTGAAATTAGCCAATGGCAATAATAAGAATTTAATTGCGGCTCATTCAATGTCTAAGCGCTCTAACTTGGCTGGTTATCGCGCCGGGCTAATTGTTGGTGACTCCGAAGTAATCGCAAAAATTCGTGAAGTTAGAAAGCATGCCGGAATGTTGCTTCCGCTACCTATTCAGAAGGCAATGACAGTTGCGCTCGGCGATGAAAAACATGTCGCAATACAAGCCAAGCGATATGCCGCACGTCGCGAAGTATTAAGCACAGCACTTATCGCAGCCGGATTTCAAATAGATTTTTCTAATGCTGGACTTTATATCTGGTGTACCCGTAATGAAGATTCATGGACATCAGTTTCTTGGCTTGCCGATCTTGGGATTCTTGCTACTCCGGGAATTTTCTATGGCGAAGCAGGGGCAAAACATATTCGTATCGCAATGACTGCTACAGATGATCAAATATCTCAGGCAGCTGCTCGCATTATGAAAAACCTTTAAATGGCTACTGATTTAGAAGTCGCACTTACAAACGCCCAGAAGTTAATTGCTGATACTTCAAAGCTAGTTCGTGTAGTTCTGTCGGGGCGGCGCAGAAATATGACCGTGCCTTTCGAGCGAATTGATATTCGGCCGGTCTTGATAAAAGGTGCAATCACGCTTCAGATTGCGCAAAATGATGGCCGCATTACAACTACTAAGAACATTGAAGCTAAAGATTTTGATTCAAACTCTTACCTTGAAATGGGTTATGCCAATATTTTGGTGGAACATACCGAAGGTGCACTCACGATCCGAATAACCAAGAAAGGCGAAGCCCTGGTTCATGAAGATAAGGCAGCGCGCGAACAGAACCTTGAACATGATCGAAAGAAGAGCAGGTTGCTTGATGCCTCTGATCCATTCTTGATTGAAGTTGGGATTTCAGATTTCGAAGGCCGAGTTAAGCCAACTAAGGCTGACAAATATTTACAAGTCGAAGAGTTTCTACGGTTACTAGTTCCAACTCTAAATTCTGCTATCGAGGCTAAACATATTCCTAATCCAACGAAAGAGAAGCCACTAGTAATTGCTGATCTTGGTTGTGGAAACGCCTATTTAACCTTTGCGGTTCATCAATATTTAAGAAGTATCGATATGCCGGTGCATGTAATTGGAATCGACATCAGGCCAGAATCTTTGAAGCGCAATAATGAGATTGCGAAGAAACTAAAGATTGAAAAGACTATTGAATTTAAAGCCGAAGCAATTGACCAAACTTCGCTCACCTCTTGCGATGTTGCTATCGCTTTACATGCATGCGATACCGCAACAGATGATGCAATTGCTTGGGCGGTAACTGGTGGCGCAAAATTATTATTAATCGCACCATGTTGTCAGCATGATTTACAGACCCAGATGAGCCAAGTTCCCGAACCGTGGAATATTCTTACAAAACATGGCTTAATGAAAGAGCGCCTCGGAGATCTGATGACAGATGCACTACGGGCTCAGATTCTTAAGTTACTTGGATATCGAACTGAAGTCATTGAGTTTATTGGCGGGGAACATACCCCTAGAAATATCATGATTCGGGCAGTTCTGACTAACGCCAAAGCGGATCCTAAGGACGTTGAAACTTACAAGAAGATGTTAAGTGATTGGCAGATTGATCCAGCTTTAGCCAGCAGAGTTAACTTAATTATTTAATTACAGTGTTATACATGCGGGATAACGAGAATTCGTGATGAAGCCCGCGTTCTGCTTTAGTTAACTTGCCATTTGCTACTTCTAAAATTAATTCAAATAGTTCGCCACCAACTTCCGATAGCGTCTTAGCGCCATCAGCAATCGTGCCAGCATTTAGATCAATCAAATCGGGAATCGCACTTGCCATGGTGGTATTCGTTGCAACCTTTATTGTTGGCATAATCGCAGAGCCAGTTGGAGTGCCACGACCAGTTGTGAAAACAACAATATTTATTCCAGCAGCAGCAAATCCAGTTAATTGTTCAGTGTCATGTCCTGGTGTGTCCATAAAATAAAGTCCGGACTTTGGAACTTGATCGGCATATTCCAGGACGCCAGAAAATTGTGCGCTTCCAGCTTTCTTTGCAGCACCAAGTGATTTCTCTTCTAGCGTTGTGAGTCCACCCTCAATGTTTCCGCGTGATGGTTGAGCACCACGCATATCAATACCTTCATAATTAATTGAACGTTCATACCTGGCAACTGTTTCAATAATTTGGGCGCCAATCTCTGGTGTAATTGCGCGAGCTGCTAATAAATGTTCAGCGCCAAGAATTTCAGTGGTTTCACCCAATACCGATGATGATCCAAGTTCGACCAATCGATCACTTGCAACACCGAGTGCGGGGTTTGCTGTGATGCCAGAGAGCGCATCAGAGCCTCCGCACTCTTGGCCAAGTGCCAGTGCGCTCCAAGGTGCACTAACTCGCTCTCGAGATTTCGCCTCTTTCAACAATGAATTCGCAATCTTTAAACCAGCATCTGCAATCTTGCCCATAGAGCCAAGTTCTGCAACATTTAAAACTTCTGCCTTATTTATTCCTAATTTCTTAGCTAAATCAATTATTAACAATTCGCCAGGAGTTCCAATGGTTATGAAAAGAGTTGCGTAATTGTTTGGGTTTGCGGCAAAGCCAGAAAATGTTTTAATTATGCGATCGAAATCGCCATCAACTTCACCCGACCAGTCATGGCTTACAGCGACCGCGCCATCTGATTCATCTGCAATTTTCCGAGCGGTTGCGCAGAGCGCAGAGTGCAACGGAAGAATCAATACGTGGCTTCGTAGCCCCCAGCGCCCATCAGCGCGAGCAAAAGCAGTTAGTTGATTAGACACTTCGCACCTCGCGTCCTGCAATAATTTCACCGGCACCGATAGCTTCAACCTTAGTTAGTTCACCGTTGATGACTGAGTAAATCTTCTCCATAATTTCTTCACTTGTTGCGCCAGCGCTTAAATCAAAATCTTCAGAGAGTGCAAGATGTAGCGGTGAATTACTTGCCACATTAATTGTTGGTATTAAAGGAAAACCAGATGCTGGCTGATTTGGATCTGGGAAGGAGAGAATTACATGAACGCCAGACTCCATTAAATCTGAGAAATTCAGTCCAGAATTCTTATGTGATGCGGCCACTGTTATATCGACACCCACATTAGTAAGCGCTGCAACTATTTCATCCACTACCAAATCGTCATTTGAAAGATCTATCCCAAGGTGCAATCTTGGAAGAACGACCGGAGTTGGTTGATAGTAAGCCTGTAACGCTTTTGCTGCGGCAACACCAGTGTCTACCGTTCCTTGCACACCGCCACTTTCTTGAGTTACTAAATAATTTGTAGATTTATTCTTAGCAAGCAACTTATCGGCTAATTCATTTCCCTGAATAGTTTCACAACCAAGCCCTACAACAAGAGTGGAACTCACATTTGGATGGTTTGCGAGAGCCGCAAAATAATCAGTGATTCGACCAACGTCATTACCAATAAAGCCACACCCATGTTGATGGGCAAAAGTTATTGCGCCAATTTCTTTGGCAATTCGACTAGAAACTCGAGTTGAGCAAACAACTGAAGGCAAAATTAACTGATGATCCCGAACTCCAATTCCACGGTTGCCGTGGTCAAAACCCTTCATACTCATTTCACTTGCTCCGTCGAAAGCCGATCACCAAGGACGTTATGTGTATGAACATGCTCGCCAATTTTTATATCACTAGTTGCATGTCCCATTCGTTCGCCATATTTGATGATGCCTTCATCTTTAGAAATGGCTTTGGTAGCAACTTTATGGCCTCGGGGAATTCGATTTTGTATAGTGAGATTTAGCGCATCTTGTCTGATGACTTCGCCAATATCCATATCCACGAGGCAGACGGCAATATTGTCTATCTCGTTTAGAATCAGGATTTTGCGATTATTTAGCATGAGGATTCGAAGCATATCCCTAGCCAAATCAGATGTGTAGTATTTTCCTATGGGCCAATTAAAAGTTAAACGCCGCTTTCCTGGGGTAAAAGATTTGGCCGGATTGATGCGATTTCGCAAACCGATATTCAATGGCCGCAAACGCAGACTATCCAGAGCTTTAACAATTTATGACTTACGAGATATTGCTAAACGCCGGACACCACAAGCGCCATTTGATTACACCGATGGCGGCGCGGATTCAGAATCAAGTTTGACGCGTGCACGTTCTACCTTTGAAAGAGTGGAATTTCAACCAAGAATTCTCCGTGATGTTTCAGTTGTTGATACCTCGGTAAAAATGCTTGGACAAACAATGTCTATGCCAATCGGTATTGCACCCACCGGTTTTACTCGAATGATGCAGACTGAAGGCGAATATGCCGGAGCGACCGCGGCTCGTGATGCTGGAATTCCTTACACACTTTCTACTATGGGAACTCGTTCGATTGAAGACGTTGCAAGAATTGCGCCAGATGGTCGCAATTGGTTCCAGCTATATATGTGGAAAGACCGCGATCGTTCAATGGCGCTGGTTGATCGCGCAAAAGCTGCAGGTTTCGATACTTTGGTATTAACCGTAGATGTTCCAGTAGCAGGAGCCAGACTTCGCGATGTTAGAAATGGAATGACAATTCCGCCATCACTAACTTCAAAGACAATTTTAAATGCGCTTCCTAGACCAGCTTGGTGGATTAATTTCTTAACTACCGATTCACTTAAATTTGCTTCCCTCGATAGTTGGAAGGGCACAGTTGCCGAACTTCTAGATTCTATGTTTGATCCAACGGTTACCTTTGAAGATTTGAAATGGATTCGCAAACAATGGGATGGCAATCTCTTAGTAAAAGGAATTCAAAATATTGATGATGCCGTGCTTGCACAAAAAGCCGGCGCTGATGCAATCTCACTCTCAAATCATGGTGGCCGACAATTAGATCGTGCACCAGTTCCATATCTATTGATTCCAGAGGCTCGCAAAGCCCTAGGTAAAAAGTTTGAGATTCATGCCGACACCGGAATCATGCATGGCGCAGATGTTGTCGCCTGTATTGCAGCTGGAGCTAATTTCACTTGGATTGGTCGTGCATATTTATATGGACTAATGGCTGGCGGCAAAGAGGGCGTTGATCGCAGTCTTGAAATTCTGCGCACTCAAATGGTTCGCACTATGAAGCTCCTTGGTGTTTGCTCACTTGATGAATTAAATCCATCACATGTTAAGTTGATTAGTAAGTAGCCATGAAAGCAGCAGTAATCACTGGTATCGGAAAAGTTGCGATTGAAAACGTGCCTGATCCAACTCCCGGAGATCGCGATGTAATTGTTAAAGTTGCCAGCGTAGGAATTTGTGGAACTGATCTACATATTCTTGAAGGTGAATTCGCGCCAACCCTCCCAATTATTCCAGGTCATGAAATGGCTGGAAAGGTCGTATCAGTTGGAAAGAACGTTAAAGAGATAAAGATTGGCGATTTAGTTGCCGTAGATCCATCACTACATTGTGGTGAATGTTTTTACTGCCGTAGAGCGCGCGGAAATCTCTGTGAAAATTGGAATGCACTTGGTGTTTCTTATCCGGGCGCCGCAGCTGAATTTTTAAAGGCACCAGTAAAAAATTGTCACATCTTGCCTAAAGGTGTCGATGTTTTTGAAGCCGCGCTTATCGAGCCGCTCTCATGTGCAATTCGTGGGTATGACGTATTACCTCGGATCCCAGGTTCACATTATTTGATTTATGGTTCCGGAACTATGGGACTGATGATGGCCGAACTCGCAAAGCGGAATGGCGCAGCAAGTGTTTCAATCGTAGACATAAATGAGTCAAAGCTAGAAACCGCAAGAATTCTTGGAATCGACCACGCAACTTCTGATGTGAAAACTTTAAATCAACCACGTGGTTGGGATGTTGTTATTGATTGCACCGGAGTCGCAAAGGCAATCCAGGAGGCCCTTTCACATGTAATGCCTGGTGGAACTTTCTTACAATTTGGCGTTGCAAATGAGAAAGCAAAGGTAGAAATTGAACCTTTCTGGATCTACAACAAGGAGATCACAATTGCCGGCTCAATGGCAGTTCTTCATACCTTTGATCGAGCCGTTGATTTATTTAGTTCTGGGGTTTTAAATCCTAAAGTAATGATTAGCGACCGCTTTGCTTTAGATGACTATGAAGAAGCACTGACCGCATTCAAGTCAGGCAAGGGAAGAAAAATCATTATTACGCCAAACGGTAATTCAATTTAAATGAAAGCAGTAGTTCTATCTGCAGTAAATAAGCTAGCAATTGCAGAAGTTGAAAAACCAAAACCTGGCGACAAGGAATGTTTGGTTAAAGTTTTAGCTTGTGGAATTTGTGGAACTGATCGCCATATTTATCACGGCGAATATCCTTCGGCTAAACCAGTTATTTTGGGCCATGAATTTGGTGGCGTAATTGAAGAGGTAGGACCTAATTCAATATTCCAAGTGGGTCAGGTCGTAAGCGTTGATCCAAATATTGTTTGCGGAAACTGCGTGGATTGCAAAGCAGGAAGAACTGCCTTCTGCCCAGATTTAACAGCGCTAGGAGTAAACATAAATGGTGGGCTTGCCGAGTATGTATTAACTCCTGATACCCAGATTTATCCAGTCAGCAAAGATTTAAATCCACTGCATCTAGCTTTCATAGAACCACTTGCTTGTTCGATTCGCGGAGTTGATCTGGCAAACCTAAAAGGTGGCGAGCGGGTTGCAATCCTTGGTGGCGGTGTAATTGGACTTCTAGTAGTTCAGCTCGCAAAGATTGCCGGGGCATCAGAAATTGTTCTAATTACCAGACAGAAGTTTCGCCGAGATGTTGCGCTGAAAATTGGCGCCACAAGAGTTGTTGACCCCAAAAGCGAGAACGTAGATACAGCAGTCGCAAATATGGATGTAACTTTTGAATGCGCTGGAGCCGTTGAAACCTTCAAGCAAGCCCAGAACATAACAAGACGTGGCGGTTCTGTAATTGTCCTTGGCCTGACTGCATCTGATGCAACTCTTGAAGTAAATCCATTTAATATCGTTATTAATGAGCTTCGGATTCAAGGTTCATTTTTGAATCCGCTTACACAGGCTCGGGCTGCTGAGTTAGTTGAGAGCGGCAAGTTAAACCTCGACATCTTGATCTCGAAGGTTGTGGATTTAGCAGGAGTTCAAGCAATCTTGGATGCGCCACCGGCCGAGGGCGATATTAAATACATAGCTTGTCCATAAATAAAATACTGAGATAGGATTCCAAAATGGAAAAATTACGTTGGGGATTTATCGGTGCTGGTGGAATTGCAAAGCGGGCGTTATATCCTGCGATATCTAAATCAAATGTTGGCGAAATCTACGCAGTTGCATCACGCGATAAGACCAAAGCACTAACCATCTCGCCAAACGGAATTGTTTACACCAGCTATGACGAACTTCTAGCTGACCCTAAAGTTGAAGCTGTTTACATCTCGCTTCCAAACTCACTTCACTTACCTTTAGCAATCAAAGCAATGCGTGCCGGAAAGCATGTTCTCTGCGAGAAGCCACTGGGCATGAATGCTGCAGAAGTTGCTGAAGCAATCGCAGTTTCAAAAGAGACCGATCGTATTTTTGTTGAAGCAAGTTGGAATCGCTGGCATCCACGTAGCCAACGCATTAGAGAAGTTGTTGCTTCCGGCGAACTTGGAAAAATAACTCGCATCAGAACTTGCTTTACATACGATGGACTCGATGAAGGAAATATCCGACTTGATCCAGCACTTGGTGGCGGAATTATTTATGATCTTGGACCTTATTCAACAGTTGCACCACTTTGGGCAATGGACTTCGCTGATATCTCAGATCTTGATGTGAAAGTTATCTGGCACAAGGCCGGAACCGATGAGACAACTCGTGTTAACTTCAATATCGGTGGTGCAGTCGCCGAGACAGTTGCATCTGACAATATTCAAGTGACTCACTGGTTCATAATTGAAGGAACTAAGGGCGAACTTCGCACCGGCGGAAATGACTCCTTTAATTCACATAACAATCCAAGTACCTTAGAAATTACAGTTGATGGCAAGGCCCGAATCGAACGTTTCGAAGCCTGCGATCCATATCAATTAATGTCTGACGCATTTGCCCGTGTAGTTCGCGGCGGAAGCGATTGGTTGATGCCGATGGAGCAATCACTTAAATTTGCTCAGTTCTTCGACTCTATCTTTGCGAAGATGGGCCGTCCTTAATTATTTAAGTAAGGCAGCCTTGGGTCGATATCTTTTTCGTTCCAGGTTTTACGAATCCAACCTTGTGCTGGGTCATCAGTGATATTCCAAGATCGATCGGGATCTGGCCCGGCCATAACATTCATAAAATAAAGATCATAACCAGGTTGCGCCATAACTGGCCCGTGCCAACCATGTGGAACCAGAATTACATCTCCACTTCTAACTTCGGTTGTTAATTCGAATTCGCGTTCATCAGATGCGTGGCCTTGGAAGAAGCCAACCGGATCTGCCTTCTCTTGTGCTGGAAGGTTCTTACTGACAGCAGCTTCGAAATAGTAAATTTCTTCTAAGTTAGATTCAACACCAGGAATGTATGTGTCATGTTTGTGTGCGGGAGAGCCTGACCAATTTCCGGCAGGAACAATAATTTCAACAACAATCATGCGATCAGCTGCAAGTTCGGAAGGATCACCAAAATTATGAACTTGGCGAGATGCTGGACCAGCGCCACGGCTTAGGACTGGAACGCTCTTTGCTGGAATATATTTATCTGGAAACGAATTCTTTGCAGGTGCTTCGGCAATAATGAAACGGCCAGATCCAGAGATCTTTATTGAAGTATCGATTGAAAGATATAGGACATCGGTTGGGCCACTAAATACAGTTTTACGTCCTGCAAGTTTCTGGCTTTTGCTTTCGCCATTAACAACATAATCAACAAAAATGCCTTCGCCTTCGAGTTGCCAGATCAATCGCTCAACTTTGTCGGCTGCAATTTCGAAAGATTTGCCAGGGGAGAGTGTGGCGACTCTTGTCCCGGTATGTTTCCAGCCAGGAAGTTTGTCGTTGACGATTACATCCCAATCGCCGGACGCGAGTTCACCCTTTTTGTAGAAGTAGCGGGCTTTGCTCATGGACATATTCTCTCTTGAATCAATCTGGAATTACGGCTATTGTTTTGGAGCGGTCCAATCCTAACAGCGGAGCGCAACTAATTACTAGAGGAATTGGGATTAAAACAATGGCCAAGATTGCAGTGACCGGATCCAATGGATTCGTTGGGGGCAATATTGCAAATATTTTGCTTGCCGCTGGTCACGAAGTAATTGGATTAGTTCGCAGCCAACCAGAGAAACAATTACCCTGGAAGACAGCCGTTACAGATTTATCAAGTACTTCTTCAATTGCTGAAGCTACAAAAAGCTGTGCTGCAATTGTTCATAGTGGAATTGCAAATGATTTCAACAAACTACAACAAAATCGGGAATATGCATACGACTCTTTTGTTGGACTGACTCAAAGAGTCACACATGCAGCCAACAGCAATGGCGCACAGATTATTTATATTTCAACTGGTTGGGTTATGGATGGCGCTGGCCACATGGCACTCGAAAGTGATACTGGAAATCCAGTTAACTTCTATGGCGTATTGAAATCTTTGGGAGAGCAAGTAATTCGCGATCTAGCACCTGACACTGGTGTGATTGCAAGAGTCGATGGCGTTATGGGAATTCATCAAACTTTAGAAGTTGGCCCACGAACTCAAGATGTTGGCTTTGGGTATTTTGCCTCCGCTTTAGTCGCAGATTTAAAAGCTGGAAAAACCTTTACAGTATTTGGTGGAGATTTAGTTAACAAAGTTACTGCGCCTTCATTGGCATCAGAGATTGGTGCCCAAGTTGAAAGAATTGTTTCACGAAAAGTGCACGGAACTTTCCACCTAGTTGGGGATGACGCAATCAACCGCATGGATTACGCAAGATTAATCTGCGAAATTTTTGAATTAGATGCATCTCTGCTTCGAGAAGCCCCACCTTCAATTGAGGATCAATTCCCGGGACAAGTACCGGTTGATACCTCACTTTCAAACCTTGCAACCAAGAAGGCTCTTGGCATTGGACCAACTTCGCTGCGCGATTTATTGGTTGCCCTTCGGACCGAGATTGATACCGGAAAGATAACTGCAATTACTGAGCCAGAGGTTTTCGCATGAGCACAACATCAAAAATAAAGCGCCCAACAATTAGAGATGTTGCTGCTAAAGCTGGTGTATCTAAATCCTTGGTTTCACTTGTATTTTCAGCACCACAAACAGTTAGTAGTTACCGTAAAGATTTAGTTTTAAAGGCCGCAGATGAACTTGGTTTTTCGCCAAACTTTTTAGCACGCTCTTTAGCAGCCGAGAGTGGAACATTTATTGGAATCTTGGTTGCTGATTTGCATAACCCGCTCTTTGCACAAATTGTCGATCAAGTGCGCGTGGCCCTCGAAGCTAAGGGTGAATACAGTTTCATGACATCAGCCATGTTACTTAATTCGCAAGGCGAACAAATTCTTGATTCCAGAACTGTCAGTGCGCTAATTGATCTACGTCCTAAAAGTGTTTTAGTAGTTGGCTCTGTTCCAGATATGCATCGCCTCTCTTCATTGCCTGAGAGTGTTGCTATTGTTATCGCAAGCGCGATTTCGAAAGATATTGCGCGTGCAACGACTGTACGTTCAAATGACGAAATAGGAATGCGACTCTTGATTGAACACCTTGTAGAAAATGGACACCAGAAGATTTCCCATATTTGCGTTGAAGCAGGTGACGTATCAAAGAGCCGTAAAAATGCCTATGAGTCTGCTATGAAAGAAAAAGGCTTGGCAAAGTTTATAAGCGTTGAGTTTGCAAAGAACGCTACCGAAATCGATGGTTTCGAAGCTGCAACTAAGTTGATGAATTCAAAAAATCCACCAACTGCAATTACTGCATTTAACGACCTGCTCGCTATCGGGGCACAGGGCGCAACCGATGGCACGATTGCGATCACAGGTTATGACAACACCTTCCTGGCTGATTTAAAGCAAATTTCCCTAACATCTGTTGATCCAGGAAACACCGAAATCGCAAATAAAGCGGCAGAACTACTGTTGAATAAAGATAAAGATCAAAAGGCAAAAACTTTTCTCATGGAACCAAAGCTAGTTGTAAGAAATTCTTCCAAATCTCTAGTTAGGAATAATTAAATGACCCTTGAAGATATTAAGTCACCATTCGACGGATCAGTTATTGGTCAGGTGCCTGTTGCATCGCTAAAAGATGTAGATGGATATTTATCTCGTGCCGAGGTCGGAGCCAAGCTTTGGCGAAATACCCCAGCCCATGTTCGTAGTGCAATCATCTTGAAGGCTGCAACAATCGCAGAAGAGAACATTGAAGAGCTTGCTCAGATAATTTCTGGGGAAACTGGCAAGAGCATTGTCGAAGCTCGAGGCGAGGCATCTCGGTGCGGTGAAATTTTCCGACTATCTTCATTTGAAGGTTCACAACTTTATGGTTCAACACTGCCACTGGATGCAAACAAGGGAACTGGCCTTGAAAAATTAGGTTTCACACTGCGCCAACCAGTAGGAATCGTTGTTGCTATTAGTCCGTTTAATTACCCAGGCTTATTAGTACTCCACAAAATCGGGCCAGCACTAGCCGTAGGGAATGCCGTTGTTCTAAAACCGGCACGAACTACTCCGCTTACCGCAATTGCGATTGCAAAGTATTTGAAAGAAGCTGGATTGCCAGAAGGTGTTCTGCAAGTAATAACTGGCTCAGGTTCAGTTCTCGGCGATGCTTTAGTTTCAGATCCAAGAGTTCGAAAAGTTTCGTTTACCGGTTCAACCATTACAGGCACTCATATCGCATCAATCGCGGGCGCCAAGAAGTTGTCACTTGAACTTGGTTCATCTTGCCCAGTAATTGTTATGGATGATGCTGATATTGAATATGCAGCCGATGCAGTTGCATTAGGTGGCTATATAAATGCTGGACAGGTATGTATTTCAGTGCAACGCGTCATTGTTCATGAGAAAGTTATGGCTAATTTCTTAGATGCACTTAAGCCAAGAGTTGAAGCGATAAAAGTTGGCGATCCAAAGAGCGCTGATACTAAAGTCGGAACTTTGATCTCAGAAGCTGAAGCAATTCGGGTTGAAAAATCAATTGCTGCGGCAGTTAGCGAAGGCGCAACGCTATTAACCGGTGGCGCTCGAACTGGCGCAATCGTTAAGCCAGCAATTGTTTGTGGTGTAAATCCAAAGTCTGCTTTTGCGCAAGATGAATTATTTGGGCCAGCTATTGCAGTGAGCTCAACAACTGGAATTACTGATGCGATTGCAATCGCAAATGATTCACCTTATGGCCTGGGTGCAGGTGTATTCACTAAGAATATGGATAATTCAATTCAAGCCGCACGTGAACTTGATGCCGGAAGCATTCACATAAATTGGACACCATTGTGGCGCGCAGATTTGATGCCATATGGCGGACTCAAATCAAGTGGAATCGGCAAAGAGGGCGTTCGTTCAACAGTAAATGAAATGACCGAAGAAAAAACCATAATCCTTCACGGGCGCAACTGGTTATAAAAGAGGAGTATGAAATGACAAATCCAAATTATGGAGCAACCGAAAGGCTAACTGTTGGGCAAGCCGTTGTTCGCTTTATTGCGGCACAACACACAGTTGCTGACGGAGTTAAACGTCGTTTCATCCCAGCAGCAATGGGAATATTCGGGCACGGAAACGTTGCCGGGCTTGGCCAAGCACTTGATCAATACAACGACATCCTTCCCTTTGTTCAAGGTCGCAACGAACAAGGTTTAACACATGCTGCAATTGGTTTTGCAAAGGCAACAAATCGCACCCAAACTTTCGCTGTTACAGCTTCAATTGGGCCCGGCGCTCTTAACATGGTGACAGCTGCTGGACTTGCAACTGTTAATCATTTACCAGTTCTCTTACTACCTGGTGATTCCTACACAACACGTCGCCAAGGACCAGTTCTGCAACAACTAGAACATCCACTTGGACCTGATATTTCAGTTAACGATGCATTTCGTCCGATTGCAAAATTCTTTGATCGCATTACGCGACCAGAACAACTTCTTTACTCACTTCCAAACGCTTTTAGAGTATTAGCAAATCCTGCAGAAACCGGCGCCGTTGTTTTAGCACTGCCACAAGATGTGCAATCACATGCCTTTGACTTCCCTAAGGAATTCTTTGAAGAGCGTATCTGGAAGATTCGTCGAGTAATTCCTGATCGTGAAGACATTGGTCAAGTTGCGAAGATGATTGAAGAATCAAAGAAGCCGCTGATAATTGCTGGCGGCGGAATTAATTATTCGACAGCAACAGCAGAACTTGAAGCCTTTGCAAATGCAACCGGGATTCCAGTTTCTGAAACCTTTGGCGGAAAAGGCGTAGTTCAAAACCCAGGAGACTGGCACTTAATGGGTCTTGGCCTTGAGGGTTCACCCGAAACTAATAAGTTAGTTGCTGAAGCAGATTTAATTATTTCAATCGGCACCCGCTTAACCGACTTTGCAACGGGCTCTCAATCTATGTTCCAAAACCCTAACGTTAAGTTCGCATCTATAAATATTAAAGAACATGATGCAATTAAGCAGGGCGCTGTTGCGATTCTTGGAGATGCAAAACTCTCATTAGTTGCACTAACAGAAGCTGTTGCTGGTTATAAAATTCCATCCGATTGGGCGGCCAAGATATCTGCTGGAACAAAAATTTGGGCAAAGCAATTAGCAGAAGCTATTGATCCAGATGTAGTTTTCGATAAGAAAACACTTCCAGATTCACCGGTTACAAATGCCGTAATTACCCAAGGACAATTAATCGGTTTAATGAATGAGACCGCTAAGAGCGGAGATGTAATTATTGCTGCAGCAGGCGGCGCACCTGGTGACATTCAAAAGGCTTGGGATGCGACAAAGGGCAAGTTTGCACATCTGGAATTTGGATTCTCCTGCATGGGTTACGAAATTCCTGCAGGTATCGGCGTTCGCCTGGCAACACCTGACCAATCAAAGCGGGTTCTAGTTTTCATTGGTGATGGAACTTTCGTAATGGCACCAACCGAGTTAGTAACTGCCGCGCAAGAGGGCATAAACATGACGGTTGTTGTCTCAGAGAACCATGGCTATCAAGTAATCCGCCGACTTCAAATGTGGCGCGTTGGTCATCAATTCGGAAATGAATTTAGATATCGCCAAGATGGACCTTCAGTTGCAGAAGCTGGAAGCGTCAAGGGAACTGCGCCAAGACTTGAAGGCGATTACTTAGATATTGATCTAATTAAAATGTCCGAAGGAATGGGTGCGAAAGCTATTTATGCAACTACTCCGACCGAAATTCGTAGCGCGTTAGCAGAAGCTCGAACCTTAAAAGGACCAGTAGTAATTGTGGTTCCAACAATTCAACATGCAAATCTTCCAGCATCAAATGTTTGGTGGGATGTTGCGCCAGCAGAAGTTTCAACCCAACCTTGGGTTACTGCAATTCGCACTGATTATGAAGCCGGTCTTTCAACCCAGAGATGGCATGCGTAATGCATAAATTTACTGATCCAAACCAAGTTACCATCGGAACTTTTCTCGGCATGGGTGCACCCATGGCAGCAGAAATCGCTGCAGTTGGGGGAGTCGATTGGGTCCTAGTTGATTTAGAACATGGTGGCGCCGGTGAAGATGTAGTTGGTCCAACTGTTGTTGCAGGAATGGCTTACGGAATTCCAACGTTAGTTCGTGTTGAATCATCAGAACGAATTCGAATTGGCCGAGCACTTGATGCAGGTGCAATTGGTGTAATGATTCCAAGAATCGAAACCCCAGAACAAGTCAGTGCTGTTGTTAAACATATGTCATATCCGCCGTTTGGTGATCGCGGAGTTGCAACCTATAACCGAAGTGCAAAGTGGGGGCGCGATTTATCTGGTCTAACCCAGAAGGCTAAGGCGGCCTGCATAATTCAAATCGAAACCTTGAAGGCACTCGAGAACGTTGAAGCGATTGCTGCAATTGACGGAGCAGATTTGTTATTCGTTGGACCACTTGATTTAAGTTTCGCGCTCGGTGTTCCTCGTGATTTCAAGAGCCCGATCTTTATTGAAGCTTGTTCAAAGGTGATTGCAGCCGCTAACGCGAATAAGAAAGTGGCTGGAATATTGGCAGCTGATGCCGCTGCAGCAACTGCTTTCATCGAACTTGGATTTAAATTCATCGCAATTGGCTCAGATGCCACTCTGCTGGCTGGCGCAATTACTAATCTCGTAACCCAACTAAAGAAATAAGGAAACAAATGTCTGCAGTAATTCCTAATCGCACAGTTGGTGTTGGCTTAATCAGTGTTGGCTGGATGGGCAAAGTTCATTCACGTGCATATCAGTCACTTCCAATTGTTTATCCCGAACTTGGCATCAAACCAAGGCTGATCATCGCTGCCGATAATGTGCAGGAGCGCGCTGACTATGCATTAAATGTTCTTGGCTATGAAACTTCAACCCTGGATTACAGAGAAGTTCTTGCCCATCCGGATGTAGATGTGGTTTCAATCTGTGCCCCAAACTTTCTGCATGCTGAAATTGGTATTGCTGCTGCGAAAGCCGGCAAATCATTCTGGATTGAAAAGCCAGTAGGACGTGGTGCAACCGAGACCGAAGCAGTTGAAGCTGCAGCAATTGCAGCCGGAGTAACCACAACAATTGGTTTCAACTATCGAAATGCACCAGCGGTTGAACATGCAAAGCATTTAATTGAAAGCGGCGCACTTGGCCGCATCACAAATATTCGTGGCACTTTCTTTGCAGATTATTCAGCTGAACCAAATGGTGCACTGTCTTGGCGCTTCATTCGTAAGTTTGCGGGCAGTGGAGTTCTTGGCGATTTGATGGGCCACTTAGCCGATCTAGTTCAGTATTTAGTTGGGCCAATTTCAGAGGTAAGCGGAATGACTAAAACAATTATTACGCAGCGCCCAGTTTTGGAAATGGGAACCGGAACGCACTTTGCAGTAATCGAGGGCGGAAAATTAGAGAAGGTTGAAAACGAAGATTATGCAGGTGCGCTAATTCGCTTTGCAGATAGCGCTGTTGCTGCCGGAGCTGTTGGAACAATCGAAGCTTCACGTGTTGCTGTCGGACCACGCGCAAGTTATAACTTTGAAATTTACGGAACCGAAGGCTCAATCAAATGGGACTTCGAACGAATGAACGAAATAGAAATTGCTATTGGGCGCAAGGGCGAACATGTTGGATACCAACGCGTTATGGCATCACCAGCATTTGGGGACTTCGGAAACTTTCAACCAGGTGCCGGAACTTCAATGGGTTATGACGATCTAAAGATTGTGGAAGCTCGCAAATTCCTTGAAGCATATTTTGGTGGACCTGCAAAGAATTCAAATATCCATGACGCAGTATCTGCTGCACGTGTTGTTTCGGGTATTGAGGAATCAGCTGAATCGAAGAAGTGGGTTTCGATTAAAGGTGTTACAGGGAGTACGGCGGCAATCAGAAAATAATGAGCACAAGTTCGGTTCCAATAATTGTTGGCCTAGGAGCAATCTCGAGTGAGATTGTTGCGCCAATTTTTGGTTCAAAATTTACTTATATTGAAAATCCAACGCCACAAGATTTAGCAGTAGCTGAAGGCGCTCTGGTTCGAGCAGCATTCGAATTTAATAAATCGGTATTCGAATCAATGCCAAATCTAAAAGTAATTGCGCGCACTGGTGTCGGAACCGAATTAGTTGATTTAGCTGAAGCTGATGCTCGAAACATCCCGGTCGTTGTTACTCCTGGAAGCAATACCAATGCAGTTGCAGAGGGCGTATTTGCGCAGATCCTGCATTTATCAAAGCGTCTTGGTCCACTTACTAAATTAGTTGCAACCGGAAAATGGAATCAGCGAACAGATTATCCAGTTGGAGATCTAGCGAATCAAACTTTAGGAATTATTGGTTATGGTCGCATCGGTGCCCGGGTTGCAAAAATTGCAACGGCCTTTGATTTGAAAGTAATTGCCTTTGATCCATTTGCCGAAATTCCAGCCTCACTTAAAGCAGATTCATTAGCCGAAATATTTACCAAATCAGATCTCATAACTCTGCATGTTCCACTCACTCCAGAAACAACTGGAATGATTGGAAAATCAGAACTAGCTTCGCTAAAAGAGGGAGCAATTTTGGTTAACTGTTCTCGTGGTGCACTTATTGATTTGGATGCTGCACTCGCTGCACTAACTAGTGGAAAACTTGGCGGACTTGGTTTAGATGTATTCGATCCTGAACCACCCAAGCACCATCCAATTTTTGATCACGAAGACATTGTTCTGACCCCACATGTAATGGGGTTAAGCAATCAAGCAACGGTCGCGACATATGTAATGGCAGCAGAAGGCGCCCGCGATGTTCTAACTGGAGTTAAACCAAAAGCAATAGCTAATCTAAAAAATAACCAAGACAGGAGCACCAAATGAGTGCAAAAAACGCAAAGATCGCAGCAGCACCTATTTCATGGGGAGTATGCGAAGTTCCTGGTTGGGGACATCAAATGTCGCCCGAAAGAGTTTTAAAGGAGATGGCAGAACTTGGATTTAGTGCAACTGAATTCGGTCCTGAAGGATTCTTACCAATGGAACCAGCACTCAAAGCTTCTATTCTTAAAGATCATAATATGACTGCAGTAGGTGGCTTTGTTCCGGTTATTTTGCACCGTGCCGATCACGATCCAATTCCTGGTGTTCAGAAAGAACTTGAAGGATATGCAGCTGCAGGCGCAAAGACTTTAGTGCTTGCTGCAAACTCTGGAATCACTGGTTATGACGAGAAGCTTCCAGTTTTAACAGATGCCGAATGGGATGTTTTATTTAATAATCTAAATCGCATTCAAGCAGAAGCAGCAAAGATTGGCGTGAAGTCAGTTCTACATCCACACGTTGGAACAATGGTGGAAACTGCGGATCATGTAAACCGAGTTGTTAAAGGTTCAACAATTCCATTCTGTCTAGATACCGGTCATATGATGATTGGTGGCACAGATATCGTGGCATTCTCTAAAGATCACGCAGATCGCGTTGCGCACTCACACCTTAAAGATGTGAACAATGCAATGGCGGCAAAGGTTCGCTCACATGAAGTTACTTACTATGACGGAATGTTGGCTGGTCTTTACACACCACTTGGCCAAGGCGACGCAAATATTCGCGCCGTTGTTCGCAACTTGGTAATGGCTGGCTATGAAGGTTGGTTTGTTCTAGAACAAGACAATGCGTTAAGCGCTGAGCCAGCAATTGGCGCCGGCCCATTTGCAGATGCAAAAGCTAGTGTGGAATTCCTTCGCCAAGTTCTTGCAGAACTAGTTAGTGAAGGTTTCTAAAGCTTTATAACTTTACGACTTTGCCCGTCTTTGCAGATTCAGTTGCAGCATCAGCGAGAATTAGCGCTTTGCAACCATCTTCATAAGTCGGGTTTAGTTGTTTTCCGGTTTCGATACTCTCGATAAATAGTGCGAGTTCTTTACGGTATGAAGCGGCATATCGTTCTAAGAAGAAGTCTAGATATGGATCAAGTTGTTCGCTGTGATCAGCCTTAAAGCTGCGAACTGAAGTTGGTGCAATGTTTGTAACCTGAAGCATTCCCTTATCGCCAAATGCTTCAAGACGCTGGTCATATCCATATGAAGAGTGGCGTGAGTTAATGATTGAAACTAACTTGCCATCAGTGCTTCGCAAGTTTGT
>CANLTP010000002.1 GCA_947494085.1 Actinomycetota bacterium
CAATCCATAAACTTGAAAGTGCTGGCGATAAAACTGGAACTTTAATAATCCAGCGACGACGCAAACCAGAAATTTTTGCAAACATCTGCATCATGTCGGCATATGAAAGAACTGCGGGACCGCCAATATCAAATACCCCACTGACTGGTGTTTTAAGTGCAGCAGCACTTGATAAATACCAGAGCACATCTCGAATTGCGATCGGTTGGGTGCGATTTGAAACCCACTTAGGTGTTGTCATAATCGGGAGGCGATGAGTTAAGTGTCGTAGCATTTCAAAAGATGCAGAACCAGATCCGATAATTATTCCTGCGCGCATTTCAATTACTGGCACTTTGCCATCTGCTAATTGGCGCCCAGTATTTGCGCGAGATTCTAAGTGCTGACTTATCTGCTTATCATTTGCAATTCCGCCCAGATAAATAATTTGGCTAACTCCAGCTTCTTCTGCTGCGGTTGCAAAATTACGAGCCATTGCCGCTTCAATCTCGTCAAAATTCGATCCAAGGTTTATTGAATGCAATAAGTAGAAGGCGGTATGAACTCCGGTTAACGCACTCTTAACCGCTGCGAAATCGTTGGCATTGCCCTGTGCAATCTCGACCTTATCGATCCAGCTTTGACCAGAAATTTTATTTTTGTCTCGGACCATAACTCGCACGGGAAAATCTTGACTTAATAACTGTCGGACAAGTCGACCACCGACATAACCAGATGCACCTGTAACGAGGATTTTACGTCCAGGATTTACTGGAATTGGATTATTGGCATGCATGCTCACGGGTTAAACAGTAGACTGCAACCCTGATTTCGGAAACTTGAAATTTAATTATTTGGAAACGATAGAGGTCCTAAATGTTAAAGCGCCGCAAGCCTAGAGTTGTAATTCTTGGTGGCGGTTTTGGCGGACTTGCAACGGCTAAAGCACTTGGTGACAACGCAGATATAACTGTCGTCGATCGCCACAATTATCAGACTTTTCTACCTCTCCTCTACCAAGTTTCAACAGCCGGACTTGCTGCCGACCACGTTGCATACCCAATTCGTGGTGCGCTTCGTTCCTTCAATGGAAAATTTAGAATGGGAAGTCCAATCTCAGTTGATCACAAAAACAAGACTGTTAAATTAGATAGTAGTGAAGTCCTTCCCTTTGATCACTTAGTAGTTGCAGTTGGTTCTGTTACAGCAGATTTTGGAACTCCAGGCGTAAGTGAATACGCGCTTGGAATGAAGTCTGTTCATGAAGCTTTGACGATTCGCGCCGAAGTTATGCGCCGCTTTGAAGATCTCTGTCGCTTTGAAGATGACACCAGACTTTCCATTGTTGTTGTCGGTGGTGGTCCTACTGGCGTTGAAATGGCCGGCGCACTTGCTGAACTAGTTCGTGGTCCATTGTTGAATGATCAAAAACATGCTGCGCTACATATTGATGTCTCATTAATTGAAGCCGGACCAAGATTGCTTCCAAGTTTTTCACCAAGCCTCTCTGAAAAAACTAAGCAGGCTCTTGAAAAATTAGGTGTGAAGGTTTTAGTTAATCACGCAGTTAAATCTGTAAAGCGCACCGAGATAAATTTAAAATCTGGCGAAAAGATTCCTGCAGAGATAACAATTTGGGCGGCTGGCGTTAAAGGTGAACCAGTTGTTTCAAATCTTTCTCTTCCACTAGATGGAAATCGATTGAGTGTTTATCCAACACTTGCAGTTTCAAATTACCCAAATATTTGGGGCGTCGGAGATGTTTGTGGCGCCAAAGCTAAAGATGGACGTTTTCTCCCAATGGTTGCACCAGTTGCAATGCAGCAGGGACGATTTGTTGCCGAACAAATTTTGCGCCGCGAAAAAGGAATCGAACTAAAGGACTTTAAATACAAAGACAAAGGATCGATGGCAACTATTGGCCGGCACAAAGCCGTGGTTGAAGTGAATAAAATTAGATTCTCAGGCTACCCAGCTTGGGCGGCCTGGTTATTCCTGCATCTCTTTTATTTAATGGGCGGCCGAAATCGAATTGGAACAATCGTGGATTGGTGTTGGAACTACTTCACATTCGATCGCGGAAACCGCCACATTATGGATTCGGTCTAAGCAATGCTGAAGTTAAACCGTGGTTACATTGATTTGCGTGGCCACCAAGTTTGGTCAGCGCAGGGCAAGACTTTTGGTAAAAAAACTGGACCGGTATTGCTTATGCATGGTGGTTTAAGTTCAACCGAGAGTTGGGATTACACAGTTATCCCTGCAGTTCAAAGAACCCACAACATTTTTGCCTACGATCGAAGTGCACACGGTCGCACAGCAAGTCGCGCCGGTTTCTATCATTTTGATTTTCAGACAGATGAAGCAATTGCTTACATTGAAGATGTCATTAAAGGACCAACGCATTTAATTGGTTGGAGTGATGGTGGAATTATTTCGTTAATGGTTGCCCTAAAGCGTCCAGACTTAGTCAAATCCATTGTTGCAATCGGAACCAATTTTCATTTTGACAGTGGCCTTACCTTGGTTGAAAGTGATCCAGAAATAGTCATCAGCGAAGATGATGCTGCGAAATTTGCTCTTCGATCACCAGATCCAGCACATATGCAGGAAATAATTATTCGAAAGGCATATGAAGTTTGGAATTCTGAACCTACTATGACAACTTCTCAGCTTTCAAAAATCAGTTGTCCTGTTCTAGTTCTAACTGGCGATGACGAGCCCTTCTCTAATCAGCACACAGTTGAACTATACGAAGCTATTCCAAATGCCAGATTAGCGATTGTTCCTGGAACTTCACACTTCGTTGTTAAAGAGAAGCCAGTAATCGTTCAACAATTAATTAAAGATTTTTACCGCAATCTTGAATATCCGATAACTACTTGGCCACGTCTTCGAAAAGAACAGACAGAGAAATTAAACGAACAATAATTTGAAATCTTTTTATGGAGCCCCCCGTCAGGATTGAACTGACGACCTACGCATTACAAGTGCGTTGCTCTACCACTGAGCTAGGGAGGCGTATTGCAGAGGCAATTATGACACGCAAAAACCGATGCTAAGAACCTGGCAATTGCCGCAGCAAATAGCGAGTATCTTCGGCAAATGCGCCTTGGAGTCTTAGATGTGGGATCAAATACCATCCATCTCCAGGTAGTCGATACACACCCAGGTGCTCGTCCAAATCCAACTTTTAATCACAAAGTCGAACTCCGCCTTACAGAGTATCTAACTGACGAAAACAACATTTCAGATGAAGGAATTGCAGAGCTGCGGCTTGCAATTAAGAATGCGATTGTTCATTCCAAGAGTGTAAAAACTGAAGAGCTTCTACCCTTTGCAACTTCAGCGCTTCGGGAAGCAAATAATGGTGCAGAAATTATCGCAGCAATAAATAAGGATTTTGAAATAGATTTACAAGTTTTAACTGGTGAAGAAGAAGCCAGATTAACTTTTCTTGCCGCCCGTCGCTGGTTTGGTTGGTCAAGTGGTCGATTGCTTGTTATCGATATTGGTGGCGGATCACTTGAAATTGCATCTGGTATTGATGAAGCACCAGAAGTTGCGGTAACTCTTCCACTTGGGGCATCGAGATTAACTAAAAGCCATTTGCAAGGCGATCCTTTTACTGCCAAGAGTGTGCGTTCACTACGAGACTACATCGAAACACAATTGGAATCAGTTCTTCCGACTTTAGTTCGCCACGAGGATTCGGATCGCGCAATTGCAACAAGCAAAACCTTGAGAACGCTGGCCCGGCTTTGTGGTGATTGGTATGGCGGCAATGGAAAAAATATAACTATCGATGCAATCCGAAAAATCTCAACCCGATTGGCAGAGATGGATTCTGAAGAGCGAACAAAGTTGCCGGGCGTATCAGCAAACCGAGCTCGCCAAATTGTTGCAGGGGCTTTCGTTACTGAAAGTGTTATGCGGAATCTAGATCTAGACAACTTAGAAATTTGTCCATGGGCGCTACGTGAAGGAATAGTCCTTAAATACTTAGACTGGACCGAGCACTAAACAGATTTAAACGATGGGCGCTGGAACAACATCAATCTGCAGGCACTTTTTCTTACCCAGAAATACCACCCATGCATCACCTGGTTTTAATTTGTTCTCCGGCAGCTCAACATCAGATTTCTTAGTTACCCGCTCTAACATTCGAGGTAATACTGGATTGTGGCTGCAGAGAAGAATGGTTACACCCGTTGATCGAGATGTTTCTGCAAGTTCTAAAGCGTAGTCCAGTGATTTATCTTTATTCTTTTCAAAAGTATATTCACTCAATTTGCTTGTAATAACTGGTTCAATTTTCAGGGTATTTGTTAATCCAATTACTGTGTCATAACAACGCACCGCATCAGAGGTATGAATCTGAGAAATTCCAAAAACTTGATAAATCGCATGCATCCGCTTAGCTTGAAGTTGACCTAAATTATCAAGCGGCCGATCTTCATCACCACTCTGCCATTCACTGCGTGCTAAAGCTTTTGCATGGCGCAGAAAAATTAACTTGGTAGCTTGAAAAGGGGAATCAATAAAGATTTCTAGGATTTCTCTATCACTATCACGAGTTAATTTCTTGCGCGCAGATTCAAAATCGTGCCATTCCAATAAATCGGCTTCGTTATTCGAATGAAAATCCTTCGAGGTAACCAGCGCTTTTGCCGCCCAGTATGAAACGTGTTTCGGACCGTCTACTGATTCATATTCAACTGCACCTAGAAAAGGCCCAAGTTCAATATCTAAACCAGTCTCTTCCAAGATTTCTCGATAAGCGCCAGAAATTAACTCTTCGCCAGTATCTAATTTCCCTTTGGGAAAAGTCCAGTCATCGTATTTAGGTCTATGAATGATTGCCAATTCGATTTTTGAATCTTCGCTTTCGCGCCAAACAACTCCGCCGGCTGCAATTATCAATTCACTCATCCTCTGGCTCGATACCAATTAATAACTTGCTGATGCAAGTCAGTTAAATCCTCACCATTTGATCCCTTAGTTTTTCGATCCCAAGTGCCGGCAGAGTTCATGCTCCAATGCGCGGTTGCTGGAGATAAATAACTATCGAGTGCGCGAAGCAACATCCGCTTGTGATCGGTCTGCGTAATCATCACCATGCTTTCAACACGACGATCAAGATTTCGATGCATCAAATCTGCGCTACCAATCCACAGTTCATTCTCGCCACCATTTGCGAAATGAAAAATTCTTGAATGCTCTAAGAAGCGCCCGAGGATTGAAATAACTCTGATGTTCTCTGAAAGTCCTGGAACTCCACCTCTTATTGCACAAATCCCACGGACAACTAGTTCAACTTCTACGCCGGCAGCAGATGCTTTATAGAGTAATTCAACAAACTCTTCATCAAGAATCGAATTCAACTTCATCCGAATTTGTGCAGGCTTTCCGGCCTTCTTATTATCAATCTCTCGTTGAATTCGTTCTAGCAATCCCGAGCGCAGTGTTCTTGGGGCAACTAGCAATCTTTCAAAGGAAGTTTGTGGCGCAAAACCTGAAAGTTGATTGAAAAGTTTGTTTACATCGTCACCAAGAACTGGATCAGAACTTAGTAAGCCAAAATCTTCATACATGCGAGCTGTCTTTGGATTGTAATTTCCGGTTCCCATATGAACATAACGTCTAATCGCTCCAGATTCTTGTCTGACGACAAGAGACAACTTCGCATGTGTCTTAAATCCAACAAGCCCATAAACAACATGCACGCCGGCATCTTCAAGCTTGCGGGCCCAGCGCACGTTGGCTTGCTCATCGAAGCGGGCGCGAATTTCAATTACCGCAAGCACCTGCTTGCCAGCTTCTGCAGCTTCAATCAGCGCCTCAACGATTGGAGAGTCACCGGAGGTGCGATACAGAGTCTGTTTGATTGCAAGCACATTTGGATCAGTCGCTGCGGACTCTACGAATCGCACTACTGAAGAGTTAAATGATTCATACGGATGATGCAGAATAACTTCTCTGCGTTTCAGCGCTTCAAAGAAGGCATCTGTTGAGTCTGGTTCCACATCGCGCAAATCCCAAGCAACTTGATTTCTAAATGCCTCAAATTTTAAGTCTGGGCGATCAATATCTGCAATTTGATTTAGCCCAGTCAAATCAAGGGGCTCTGGATATTTACTTATGTCTTCATCTTTAATCTTTAACTCTTCTTTTAAAGTTTCTAGAAGTTCGTTATCCATGCCAAGTCCAACTTCAAGTCGAACGGGCGGTCCAAATTTTCTACGCAAGAGTTCTTGCTCCATGCTGGCCAATAAATCTTCAGACTCTTCTTCTTCGAGTTCTAGATCGGCATTTCTGGTAATTCTGAAGGTATAAACATTTAAAACTTCCATACCTGGAAAGAGTTCTGCAACATTTGCAGTGATCACTTGCTCTAAAGGAATGTATCTACGATCATCATCGGTAGATGTAACTACAAATCTTGCTAAGTTCGATGGGACTTTTACCCTAGCAAAGAGTTCAATTCCGGTATCTGGGTTTTTAACGATAACTGCAAGATTTAGCGATAGCCCTGAGATATAGGGAAATGGATGTGACGGATCAATCGCGAGTGGGGTAAGGACTGGAAAGATTTGTTTATGGAAAATATCAGTTGCCAGTTCGCGCTCTTTAGAATTTAGTTCATCCCACCGGACAATATTTATGCCCTCTTTAGAGAGTTTTAGATGGACATCTTCATGGAAACACTTAGTTTTGCGATTTATCAATTCTTCAGTCTTAGTTGAAAGTTCTTTCATTAATTCGATAGGCGTAAAACCTGCGGTATTAGCTTTTGAAATTCCAGTTTCTAATTTATTTTTCAGTGAAGCAACTCGAATCATGTAAAAGTCATCCAAGTTAGAAGAGAAAATTGCTAAAAAGCGGCACCGTTCTAAGAGCGGAATTGATTTATCTTCTGCAAGTTCTAGGACTCTCTGGTTAAAAGCCAGCCAACTCAGTTCGCGATCGACCAAAATCTCTCTGGGATTGCTGACGTCACTTTGGTGGACCTGGGAAGACATCGCAACATTCTCCACTAGGTATGTGAACGGCAGGTAATCGGGGGGTAATCAGAGCACGAACCATCGGGCCTAAAGCCACCCCAATATTCACCCAACCTCATCTATCCATAACTTTGAACTGGTTCTAGATTTGGTCTCCCCTAGATACGCAGTTGATGGCGAGGTTTGATAAATGCGAAATCCATTTGGTCGCAATCTCGCCATTGACATTGGAACTGCAAACACAGTTATCTACCAATCAAATAACGGGATCGTTCTAAATGAACCTAGCATTGTTTGTGTCAATACAGATAACGGAGAAATACTTTCAGTTGGCCATGAAGCCAGAAAAATGGTTGGTCGAACACCTGCACATATTGTTTCTATAAAGCCACTTAAAGATGGCGTTGTTGCGGATTTTGAAACTGCACAAAAAATGTTGCGGATGTTTATGGGAGTGGTTGGAATCCGAAGAATTTTTGCAAAGCCAATAATCGTAGTTGCGGTTCCACCGGTTGTTACTTCGGTCGAGCATCGCGCAATCAAAGATGCTGCATATGCTGCGGGTGCGAAAAAAGTTTACATAATGGAAGAACCAATGGCTGCTGCAATTGGCGCCGGACTTCCAATTCAAGAACCAATTGGTTCAATGATTGTTGATATTGGTGGTGGCACTACCGATGTCGCAGTAATTTCGCTAGGCGGAATTGTTACATCAAGATCTGTTCGAATAGGTGGCGATGCTTTTGATGCCGCGATTGTTAATTACATAAAAAGTGAATACAACTTATTGATTGGTGAGCGAACAGCCGAAGAAGTAAAAATGGCAATTGGATCGGCGGCAAAATTAAGTGGTGAAAGTGATGCCAGAATTCGTGGCCGGGATTTAGTTTCCGGATTACCAAAAGACCTTATGGTTACACCGAAAGAAATTCGCGAAGCTATCGAGGATCAATTAGTGAAGATAATTAGCGCAATTAAAGCGACGTTAGATGAAACGCCTCCCGATCTTGTTGCCGATTTATCGCGCACTGGAATTGTTCTTGCAGGTGGCGGCGCCTTACTTAAAGGCTTGTCCGAACGCTTAACTAAAGAGACTGGAATGCCGGTTCGAGTTGCCGAGGATCCGCTTTACTCAGTTGTTACAGGTGCTGGTAAATGCGTCGAAAACATTTCAATGCTGCAACAAATCTTGGCCCCTGAAAAGCGTTAAAACCAGCTACTTCCAGTTATTCCCAGCTAATTGGCCTTTCATATTTTGCCCGCCTGCCATCTCCAGAAGAGCGGCCACGAATTCGGCGCCAGATCCAAGGGATTACAAAGGCGATAATCCAAAGTAAATTCTCGCTCTGCTTTCGTAACTTCGATTTTTCGATAGCCGGTGCAAGAGGAATTTTCCAAGCCGGATCAAAATCTTTTCCAAGCTTCGCTAGAACAGCTTGCGATAACCGCCAATGGCCATCAGAATTTAAATGCAGCCTGTCCTTGGCTAAGAATCGTAAATCTGCCATCCATTTTGCGTCATCCGATTCGATAATGGTTGCACCATATTTATTTGCTACTTCACGAACATTCACATTGAATGCACTAAATCTTTCATGCCAAAGTTGGGCGGTCTTGCCTTTTCCTTCGACCCGATCTATAACTGTAAAAACAATTACTGTGGCGCCAGTCTTGGCTAAATCACTAATGCCCTTCTCATATTTAGCAAAGGCAACCTCGGCCTGATAATTTGGCCGCAAAACATCATTCGCGCCAGCATGAAATGAGACTAGAGTCTCAGCCCCAGTTATAAATTTAGATGCTGCTGGAATCTGGTCATCAATAACTTGGTGTAATAATTTTCCACGGATTGCCAGATTTACATAGGAAAAATTTGGGCTTGCTTTAGAAAGCGTATCGGCGACTCGATCTGCCCAGCCACGGTAATTACCATCAACAATTTCATCACACATGCCCTCAGTCATCGAATCTCCGAGTGCAATGAATCTTGTAAAAACTGTCATGGTTATTTGGCTCGCTTCTCGGCAATCCAATACATGACAATTGCAGTTGCAACACTTGCATTTAAAGATTCAACATCGGATTGCATTGGGATTGAAAGAATTAAATCGCACTTCTCTTTAATTAAGCGAGATAACCCTTTACCTTCACTGCCAATAATTAAATAAACAGATTCAGTCGCTAGTGAAAATCCCGGTAGTGATTCTTGACCTTCAGCATCGAGGCCAACTACGAAGAAACCAGCCTTTTTCGCATCTTCGATTGAGCGAACCATATTTGTTACTTGCGAGATTGGAAGTCTGGCAGCGGCACCGGCTGATGATTTCCAAGCTGATCCAGTCATCGCAGCATTGCGTCGCTCTGGTATTACAACTCCATCTGCACCAAATGCGGCGGCGCTACGAACAATCGCACCAAGATTATGCGGATCAGTAATTCCATCTAAACCAATTATCAGGCCAGGTTTAGTTGCGCTTAACAAAACTGCTTCAAAATCTTTATATTGAAATGGTTTAATGATTAGTGCAATGCCCTGATGATTTGTTGTTCCAGTAACGCCATCTAATTGGCCACGTGGGACTTCTTTAATTCCTAGATCTTGATTCTTTGCTAATCGAAGAGCTTCGGTCATGCGCTCATCAATTTCAGCACGTTCAGCAATCAATAATTCTTTTGCAGGGATTCTTGCGCGAAGTGCTTCGACAACACTGTTGCGACCAGCAACCGCATCGCTATTTGCTCGAGTCTCTAAGCGGGATTCTGGTTTACGGTTTGTTGGTCTGCGGTCTGGTGCAACTGCAGCTTCACGACGTTTTTTTCCGGGGCGCATTTTATTTTCGATTCTCTTCTTAGTTAACGGTCCAGCGCGAGCCGGTTGGGGTGTCTTCGATAGTAATTCCAAGTGCAGTAAGTGAATCTCTAATTGCATCACTTGCAGCAAAATCTTTACGTGCACGAGCAGCGGTACGTTGTTCTAGGGCTAGTGAAATCAGGCCATCTAGGATTTCACTCTTTGAATTACTTGAATCCGCGAATATTGGATCGAATGGATCGCAACCTAGAATTTCTAAGGCGCCACGAACTTCACTTGCACTTTTTGCAAGTGTAGTTAAATCATTTTCGGTGATTGCGGTATTACCGATTCGCACTAACTCGGAAATATCTGCAAGTGCCTGTGGCACCGCTAAATCGTTATTCATTGCTGCCGTAAATTGCGCAGAAATACTTGGCTGGATATCGCTCTTCAATAAGCCTTTTGCGCGCTGTAAAAAGCCCTCAACCCGACGGAAATTAACCGAAGATTCTTCAAGTGCTTCAAAGGAAAACTCCAACATCGAACGGTAGTGAGCGCTACCTAAATACCAACGTAATTCGATGCCTCGAACCTTCTTTAGAATTTCCATAACTTGTAGCGAATTTCCAAGAGATTTACTCATTTTTTCACCAGATGTTGTTACCCAGGCGTTGTGCATCCAAATTTTTGCAAAGTCCCAACCAGCAGATTCAGATTGGGCAATTTCATTTTCGTGGTGCGGGAAAATTAAATCTAAGCCGCCACCATGGATATCAAAAGCTTCACCTAAATAAGCATGTGCCATTGCTGAACATTCCAAGTGCCAACCAGGTCGACCATCGCCCCAAGGTGTTGGCCAAGATGGATCGCCAGGCTTTGCCGCTTTCCAAAGTGCAAAATCGCGAGGATCTTTCTTATAAGTTAAATCTGCATCATCCGCAGATAGCAAGTCATCTAACTTTTGATTCGAAAGCGTTAAGTATGACTTTAATTTTCTGACTTCAAGATAAACATCACCGTTGCCAGGAGCATAAGCACTGCCATTAGCAATCAATTTCTCCATAAGTTGAATCATCTGAGTTATATGACCAGTCGCTCTTGGTTCGTAAGTTGGTGGTGCCACATTTAAAGCTGCATATGCATCGCTAAATGCTCGCTCGTATTTCATAGCAACTGCCCACCATGGAATCTCTTCGTGAACTGCTTTATGCAATATTTTGTCATCGATATCAGTAACGTTGCGAACAAAAGTTACGTCATAACCAATTGCGGTTAACCAACGTCGCAAAATATCAAAGTTAACACCTGATCTAATGTGGCCAATATGTGGTGGTGCTTGCACGGTTGCACCGCACAAATAAATTCCAACTTTTCCTGGGTTAAGTGGCTTAAATTTTGAGACCGCGCGATCTGCGGTGTTATATAGATTTAGATCGCTTGTTATCTTGGTCATCAGCAAATTCTAGCTTCCGCTACTTGTTATAAGTGCCGTGGCAATCGCGCCAATGCCTTTGCCTTCGCCAGTTAAGCCAAGTCCATCTGTTGTAGTCGCCGATACTGAAACTTGGGCGCCGCCAAGTGCCTGCGAAATTTTTGTGATTGCATCGATTCGACGCGGACCAATCTTTGGACGATTACCAACAATTTGAACTGCAACATTCTGGATATTAAATCCAGCTGTTCGCACTAAATTAAACGTCTCTGTTAACAATCTTTCACCAGATGCTCCGGCATATTCAGGCTTTGAAGTTCCAAAGTTTGAACCAAGATCACCAATATTTGCCGCTGCAAATAGCGCATCACAAATTGCATGTGCCGCAACATCGCCATCAGAATGACCGTCAACACCAATTTCATTCTCCCAGAGCAAGCCCGCAAGCCAGAGTGCGCGTTTTGGATCTTCCGAGAATGCATGTGCATCAATACCTACACCGGCACGAATATCACTTGACTGATTTGGAATTAAATATTTAAGAGCTGATGCCAGATCTTCTGGATTTGTAATTTTAAGTGCGCAGTTTTCACCCTCGATTAACTTTACTTTTCCGCGCATAGCTTCAACCAGAGCGCCATCATCGGTTGCTTCAATATTTTGCATATGCGCTTTAACTAAAGTTTCTCGGGCAAATCCTTGTGGTGTCTGAACTGCGCGAAGCCGTTCACGATTTGGCGTCGAAACAACATAGTTCGCAGCATCGACTTCTTTGATTGTGTCGGCAACACTTAGCGCGGGAATTACTGCAACATCGCCAGCTGCGAGCGCATCAATAACTCGGTTCCCAAGTTCACCAGATGCAAGTGGTCTTGCAGCATCATGAACCAATACGAATTCAATTTCTGGAGCGATACTTTCCAATGCAATTTTTACGCTCTTGGTTCGCGTTGATCCACCAGTAACAACAGTTACGGCATCACCAAGAATTTTGCGAAACTCAGCTTCGAATCCCACTGGGGCGGCAACAATTATTTGTGTGGCAATTGGGCCAAGATTTAAAACTGCATGTTCAATAAGGGTTCGCCCATTTAATTGGACAAGTGCTTTTGGAATTGGTGCGCCAAATCTTTCACCGCTGCCAGCAGCAGGGATCAGTAAAGCGACTTTAGGAAGCAAGGACCTCATCTAGCATCACGCCGGCCTTCTCTTCATCTGTGCGCTCAGCAAGTGCAAGTTCAGATACCAAAATTTGCTTAGCCTTTGAAAGCATGCGCTTCTCTCCCGCAGATAAGCCACGGTCTAGATCACGGCGGTAAAGATCGCGAACAACTTCGGCAACCTTGATTACATCGCCAGATGCCAACTTCTCGACGTTCGCCTTGTATCGACGAGACCAGTTTGTTGGCTCTTCGGTGTATGGCTGACGTAGAACATTGAATACTCGATCAAGACCAGCTGAATCAACCACATCGCGAACGCCAACTAAATCAACGTTTTCTGCTGGGACTCGAACTGTTAGGTCGCCTTGTGCAACCTTTAGAACCAAATAGATTTTCTCTTCGCCTTTAATGGTCCGGGTCTCAATTGCTTCAATGAGAGCCGCCCCGTGATGGGGATAAACAACGGTTTCGCCGACCTTAAAAGTCATTAATTTGGCCTTTCGATAGACGCCAAGGATACCATTCACTCATGCTTAAGAAAAACCTGAAATCAGCCATATCCGCCCTCTTTGGAGCCCTATTAATAGTTGGTTTAGCGGGTTGTAGCGCCTCTGGCCCAAATGCTGAGACTCGCAATATAAGACAAGTGACCGATGGTGTTGAAGGAACTTCAGGTGCAATAAAAGCTTTAAATGTTCTTCTAGTTACACAAGAAGATGGGTCAGCAGTCTTAGTTGGAACTTTTGTTAATACTTCTGAAGATAGAGATGCAATTACTGCAATTACTGCGAATGGAATTGTTGGTGAAATTTCAGTTTCAACTCTAGATCAATATTCCGGACCAGCAATTTTTGAAGGCGATTCAAAAAACTCTTCAGCTCGGTTCCTTGGATTAAATGCTAAAGCCAGTGATCTCGTGGAATTAGAGATTTCTTTTGGAACCGCTGCGCCTATGAAACTCTCCGCCTTAGTTCGGGCGAAGGCTGAAGAATACGCAAACGTTGGAAATTAGTTTTCGAACTTATATCCAAGCCCGCGAACAGTCTGAATAAATACTGGATTTGCCGGATCAGCTTCAATTTTTGCCCGAAGTCGTTTGACGTGAACATCTAGCGTTTTAGTGTCTCCGAAATAATCACTGCCCCACACTCGGTCAATCAACTGTGAACGTGTAAGCACGCGCCCTGAATTGCGAACTAAGAATTCAAGTAATTCAAATTCTTTAAGTGGGAATGCCACATCGCTGCCATTGATACTAACTTTATGTCTCTCCACGTCCATGCGCACTGGACCGGCTTCAAGAATTCCATCAACTACTGAATCTTCATCACCTTGGCGACGGAGAACTGCGCGCACTCGAGCAATTAATTCACGTGATGAATATGGCTTCGTTACATAATCATCAGCGCCAAGTTCAAGGCCCACAACTTTATCTACTTCGCCATCTTTGGCAGTCAACATAATAATTGGAACATTAGAACGGGTGCGAAGTTGGCGGCAAACTTCAGTTCCAGATAGACCTGGAAGCATTAGATCTAAAAGAACTAAATCAGCGCCGTGGCGATCGAATTGTTCGATTGCAGTTGGCCCGGTATCGGCGACAATTACCTCGAAGCCCTCTTTACCAAGTAAGTATGCAAGTGCATCAGAGAATGAAGCTTCATCTTCAACTACCAGGATCTTTGTCATTTAATTGCCTCCGCGGCAGGGTTCGATAGATTGTTCAGGGCATTTGCAAGTGGTAATCGAATCGTGAAAGTACTTCCAGCACCTTCAACGCTCCAAACTGAAATATCGCCACCGTGATTAGTGACAACATGTTTAACAATTGAAAGGCCAAGGCCGGTTCCACCCGTTATTCGAGATCTTGCAGCATCTACCCGATAAAAGCGTTCAAAGATTCGCTCTAAATCTTTCTCTGGAATTCCGATTCCTTGATCTGAAATAGAAATCTCGCAAATTCCATCTGCTTCGATTACAGCAATCGCAACTCTGGTTCCATCTGGACTGTAATTAATTGCATTCTCAATCAGGTTATGAACTGCCATAGTTACTTGATCGCGATCACCATTTACTATTGCGGAATTATTATTGTTATAAACAATCTCAACTTTTCGTGCCTCAGCATTTAACCGAGATTGATCAATAGCTTCTTTGATAGTTTCACTGATAGAAAATGGTTGGGCACGTTTAAGTGGGTCGTCATCTTGAAGTCGCGATAGATTTATAATTTCTTGAACAAGTTCGGAGAGTCTTGATGCTTCAGATTGCATTCGATTAGCAAATCTTGTGATTGCTTCAGGATCATCGCTAGCGCCAAGAACAGCCTCGCTAAGAATTGAAAGAGCACCGATTGGAGTTTTTAACTCGTGTGAAATATTTGCAACAAAGTCTCGTCGGATCGCATCTAACCTTCGCATCTCGCTATCATCAAATATCAAGATAACAATCAGGCCGTCTTCACCGAGAAGTGAAACTCGGACAAGTAGATCGTGAGTTCCGGCACCGATTGGACCACGTGGTAATTCCATTGTGACTTCTTGAGTTTTGCCAGATCTGCGAGTAGCTCTAACTAGGCGGAGCATAAATTCATTATTTAAATATTGATCACGAATAATATTTAGAGTATTTACTCCAGCTGAATGTTCAAGAACGGCTTCGCCATTACCTAAAACAATATTCTCGGCATCGAACAACTTAAGTAAATCTAGGAGTGACTGCGGCAATAGCCCTGAACTATTGGTTTGTTCGCCACCAGCAATTTGCTTGGCGTTATTCTTATTGTTATTTCCAAAGATCCAGGACATGTTCTAATCGTAGAAGAGTTGGTCTAATCACCCCTACCAAACCCTCCAATACCGGGCTAGTAAACCCAATTCTTAACCTTTAGTTCAAGGCGCGTTCACGTCCATACGGTCTTGGGAAGCCGACCCCCACTATTCTTAGCAAATGCGCAACGCCTTTCACGATGAGCTCGATGGTATCGGAACAACCCTGCTGCAGATGGCTGGGTTAGCAAAGGTAGCTATGAACGATGCGACATCCGCGCTTTTAACAGTTGACTTAGGAATGGCTGAAAAAGTAATTGCAGCCGATAACGTTATCGATGATATTCAACATGAATTAGATGCTCGCACAATTAATTTGATTGCCCGTCAACAACCAGTCGCCTCTGATCTCAGAACTTTAGTTACTTCACTTCGCATGAGCGCCGATTTAGAACGCATGGGAGATCTTGCGCACCACGTTGCTAAGCAAGCCCGGATGCGTTATCCAAATAGTGCAGTCCCGGCAGAATTAGTTCCAACAATCACTGCAATGGGGTTAGTGGCAGATAAAATCGTCGACAAGCTCTCTTCAGTAATGGAACACCGCGACACTGTGCGCGCTCTTGAAATTGAAACTGATGATGATGAGATGGATAAGTTGCACCGTGATTTAATTAGTGTTCTGCTCTCCAAAGATTGGAGTCACGGAGTTGAAACTGCAATCGATATGACACTCCTTGGCCGCTACTACGAAAGATTTGCAGACCACGCAGTATCAATCGCGCGCCGCGTTTACTTCAGCGTTACCGGGGAATTTTCAACTAACTAATTTTTCGCGGGCTATTTTAAATATTTCAATAACCGAGAGAATCAAAACTGCAGGAAGTAAATCAACACTTCGCTTCAAGAACCACGGAACTCCATTTACTAATAACCATCTGAATTGAATAGATTTTTCCCTAACAGTTAATTCTCCCTCTTCGGGCATCGACAGGGACCAACCACGTTTTTGTAATTGAGTAGCAACTTCTCGGGCCAACTTCTTATGTCCAAGTTCTCCGGGATGCATCCGGTCAATATGCCAATTTCGCAGATTATGAACGTCTGGAATCTCTCGCGTCTTTATAAGGACTATTTCCAGCTCTTCGGCAATTGCTCGATATACGACATTGACGGATTCGACTCGTTTGCGCAAAATTCGTTTAACTAACTTAGGAATTTTTAGTAATTGATTTGGATCATGTAGTTCAACCATGATTACTTCGCTGCCTTGCTCCATAAGTTCTCTACAAGTGCGCAGAAGGTTTTGATGTAATTTTTGTGGGCTAAAACCGTTGCGCAGTAAATCATTTCCCCCAGCAACAACTCCACAAATATCTGGTGAAAGCGCCTTTGCAATACTTAATTGAATTCCTGACACTTCATCTGATTTCGCACCAGGTCTTGCAAGGTTTACATAATTAACTTCATCGCGAAAACTCTTTGCTAAATAGTATGCCCAGCCTCTAAAGGTGCCATCTGGTGCTTCATCACCTGTACCAAATGCGGCGCTGTCTCCGATCACCGCAAAGGTTAGATTTGGCGCAACCTGTACGGTGCTCATTTAACTTGCCTTCGGCAACGCTGGAATATTTGGTTTACTTGGTATCCCGTGCACTTCCAACATTCGGTTCACGGTGTTTTCCCAAGGCATCTCTTCAGCAACTGCGCGAGCCCGTAGCCTTATTTTTCCTTTTCTAATAACTCTTTCAATCGCATCTGCAATCGAACTGTAATTATCATGCGCTGTTGCGCCGGCATGCGAGTTCGAATCTTGAATCAAGAATTCGCCCACCGCGTTTGAATTTGATGTAACAACTGGCGTTCCAGATGCTAAAGATTCAAGAGCAGCTAGACAGAAGGTTTCTAGCGGTCCAGGTGCAAGTGAAACATCTGCACTTGCCAGAATCGCAGCGACCTTATTTCGATCAGCGATATATCCCAAAGTATCTATCGGATGACCTTTGGCCATTGTGCGAAGTTCTTTCCACATTGGCCCCATACCGACAACTACTAATCTGGCATCGAGTCCACGAGAACGTAATTCAATAAGCGCTTCGATACTGCGTTGTGGTTCCTTCTCTTTTGATAACCGACCGCAATGAACTAAGAGAATTTCTGAGCCTTTTAATAACTCTGTGCGCAGTTCCTCTGATCGGTTACTTGGATTGAAAACCTTTAGATCCACACCTAGTGGCACCTTCGTTAAATTCTTAGTCTTAAGTGAGATGAATTCGCGTGCCGCAAAATTAGTAGTCGCGATAATCTGATTGAAGTTTCTAGCAAACTTCTTATTATGAAAACTAACTAAAGTTCTACGAATTATCTCTGGGAGTGGAACAAACCGTTTTGCCAATCCTTCTAGAGTTTCATGACTAAATGCCACAGTCGGCACATTCATTCGCTTTGCCCAACGACCAATGCAATGCAGAGTAAATCGATCAGAGACTTCGATTCGATCTGGTTGTAGCTTTGCGATTAATTTGACCAATGCCCGATTGTTGCGAATTAATTGATATCCGCAACTGCCTGGCAAAATTATGCTGGGAACTGTTATTTTCTTTCCAAAGATTGTCTCTTCGGTGAATAGCCGAGTTCCTGGCACAATAAAAATAAACTCGTGACCCTGGGCTAAATATCCTCTACCTAGTTCATGCATAGTGGTTTTGATGCCACCGGAATTTGGTCCATAAAAATTAGCTACATGCACAATTCTCATGCCACGCTCCCATCTACATAGTTGCTGCGGTTGATAAGGATTTCTTCATAGTGATTGATTAGTTGGGCGTTGATTGTTGACCAAGTTCTACTCAACACAGATTGACGTGCTTGCAGTGCCATATTTGCGCGATCATTTCGTAATTTAAAGTGCATCACTGTCGATTCAAGATCATCGGGTCGGTGAATGTTTATTACATATCCAGTTTTACCGTGGCTCACTAAATCTGCTGGCCCACCAGTAGTTGGGACTATGCAAGGAGTTCCTGCTGAAAGTGCTTCTTGTACGGCTTGGCAGAAAGTTTCGTTTGGTCCTGGATGAATAAATAAATCTAGACTTGCATAAATTTCGGCAAGATCTTCTCCATTTTTATGTCCCATAAAGATTGCATTTGGTAAATCTTTTTTTAGCCGCTCTTTTGCCGGTCCGTCACCAGTAATAATCAGAAGATTATTTGGATCACGATCTAAATATTTAAGATCGCTGATCCGCTTCTCTTTCGCTAAGCGACCAACAAAACCAATAATGGTTTTTTTACCAGTTGGATCCCAATATTTACGTAGCGATTCACTTCGCTTATTTGGGTGGAATAATTCATTATTTACACCGCGTTGCCACAAATAGACTTCAGGCACACCTTGCGATTTCAGTTCTAAGCAAGCCGATCTAGATGGTGCCAATGTTCGATCGGTTTGGGAATGAATCTTTCCGACTAATTTTCTAAGTGAGCTATGTGCGATATCAAAACCATAATGACTAGCAAAGCCTGCCATATCTGTCTGATAAACCGAGAGCGTTGGAATGTCTAATTTCTTTGCAACTTTTGCACCATGCATGCCAAGCAACATCGGTGATGCTAAGTGAATTACATCTGGCGAAAAGCCATCAATTAAATGTTCTAGTCTGCGATTTGGTAAGCCGATTGGTAGCCCAATTGGAATCACACTCTGAATCGGCAGTGCTGGAATTGTTTTTACCTTATGTCCGGCATATTCCTTTGGAGTTCCTTCACTCTCCGGCGCAATTACCAGAGCTTCGTGACCACCGGCACCAAGACTTTCGAGGATGCGAAGGACTGAATTAGTTACGCCATTTATCTGTGGCAAGAATGATTCTGTAACTATCGCTACCTTCATGGGAAACAATATGAGGTTTAAAGCAATCCACAGCAGGTTCTAAGGGTTAAATGTCGCTGAACCTAAGGTTAATTATTGTTTACTACTTCTTTCCCTGGTTCGCTACCGCTTCAATTGCAGACTTAGCCGCCACTGGATCTAAGTATTCGCCGCCCTTTTTAACTGGCTTAAAATTATCGTCGAACTCATAAAGCAGTGGAATTCCAGTTGGGATATTTACGCCCGCGATATCAGCATCTGAAATTTGGTCAATATGTTTAACCATCGCACGAATTGAATTTCCGTGAGCAGTAACCAGAACTGTTTTCCCAGAATTTAAATCTGCAGTTAGTTCACTCTCTAAATACGGAACCATGCGAGTAACAACATCTTTTAGACATTCCGTTTTGGGCAATTTAGAACCCAAATCGGCATAACGCGCATCACCGAATTGTGAATATTTATCGTTGTCATCAATTGGTGGTGGTGGAACATCGAATGAGCGGCGCCATAATTGGAATTGCTCTTCGCCATATTGCGCCAAAGTTTCTTTCTTATCTTTTCCTTGAAGGGCGCCATAATGACGTTCATTCAAACGCCAGCTGCGATTTACCTGAATCCAATGGCGATCGGCCTCATCTAAAGCTAATTGTGAAGTATGGATCGCGCGACGAAGAAGTGATGTGTGAACAATGTCTGGCAACAAGCCACGCTCTTTAAGTAATTGACCGCCGCGCTTTGCTTCGCCAATACCTTTTTCAGATAAGCGAACATCAACCCAACCGGTAAATAAGTTGAGCGCATTCCATTCACTCTCACCGTGGCGCAGCAAAATTAATTTCTTTGTCATAGTTAAATCCTATTTCCTATTAGATTAAATGTTCAAATGCTTTTAGATTTGAAAGTGATTCACCGCGTGAAACTCGCCAAGCCCATTCCCGACGGATAGATGATGCAAAGCCAAGTTCGAGCAGTGGATTAAATGAGGAATCTGAATATTGAAGAACGGCGCCAAGGATGCGATCGATTTCAATATCAGTTACTGCTGGCAATGGCAGACGTCCTACTAGGAAAACATCACCAAGTTCATTGATTGCAAAAGTTACGGCATACATCGAAGCATTCTTAGTAAGAAGCCATTCGTGCACTTTGTCGGCGTTCTCATCTGGTTTACGAATAACAAAGGCATTGATACTTAATGAATTATCGCCAACGATTAAAGCGCAATGGGTCTGCAGCTTTTTCTCACCTGGCAAGGTAACAAGAAAGGTATTTGCGCTACTTTTTTCGAAATCTAAATCGTGGGATTCTAGAAACTCTTCAATTATTACTCGTGGATCAATCATCGTTATTGAGCAACCCATAATGGATTTGATTTTGGCTTTGATAAGACCCAGTCATAAACATCAAGGGTCTGACGCGCAGTTGTCTCCCAACCAAATTTCTTTGCGTGATCAAGTGCGCCCATAGATAACAGGATTCGACGTTGTGGTTCAGCAATTAAACGTGAAATAACCGAGGCCCAAGCCTTTGAATCATGGCCGTCAACCAACGTTCCAGAAATTCCATCAGATACCGCGGTGCGAAGTCCACCGACTGCACTTGCAACAACCGGGGTTCCACAAGCCTGCGCTTCTAGTGCAACAAGTCCAAAACTTTCAGAGTAGGAAGGAACACAGACTAAATCTGATGCGCGATACCAATCAGCAAGTTCAGTTCTAGAAACTGGTTCCTTAAAGTGAATTAAATCTGCAACACCTAAGAAGGTCGCAAGTTTCGCTAAGCGATCTGGTTCGTTGATTCCGGTTCCAGATGCACCGCCCATGATTACAAGTGCTAACTTCGAACGAAGGTGTGGAGCATGTGAAACTAATTCCGCAACCGCACGAACTAAAACTTCTGGGCCCTTATGTGGCTGGATTCGACCAACGAATAACAACATGATCGCATCAGGAGCAACATCTAAAATATTTCGCGCACTGGCTTTTCCATGTCCTGGAGTAAATCGTTGCAAATCAACGCCAGGTGTTACAACTTTTACTAGATCAGAATTCGCGCCATATAGCGAAACCAAACTTGCAGCTTCAGCATCAGTATTAGCAATCAAAGCTTTTGCATTCTGCACAATCTGTTCTTCGCCAAGTGCGCGAATAAGTGGTTCTGGAGTATCGCCTTCTGCAAGTGCCTGATTCTTAACCTTTGCCATTGTGTGCATAGTGTGAACAAGTGGCACACCAGTGCGTTCTGAAATCATCCAACCAAGTTGTCCACTGATCCAATAATGTGAATGAATGATGTCGTAATAATCATTTGGCTTGGCACTTTGATGTTCCATGAATGCATGTGTCAGCGCACTAATTTGTGAAGGTAATTCCTCTTTAGTTAGCGCACCAATTGGTCCGGCTTCTAAATGATGAACTGTTACACCTTTTGCAATTTCAACCGCATCAGCTAAACCAGTTTTATCTGCGCGAGTAAAGATATCTACTTCAACACCAGCATTAGCCATCTTGATTGAATTCTCAATTACATAAACATTCATTCCACCTGCATCGCCCATGCCTGCTTGTTCAAGTGGAGATGTGTGAACCATTAATGTTGCAATGCGGCTTTTCATTTACAACACCGCCCGCATTCCGCCAACAATATTTGCGCCACCATAAACATTCAACGCTTCTTCAGTTGTAGTAATTCCCCACTCCAAAAGCGCCGCATGCATAATCGCGCCAAACGCCCGCCAAGAACCATCACTAATCTTGAAAACTAAAGTGCGCCCATCAGTCATTGAAGCAACTTCAACAGCTTCGGCGCCCTCCTTCATAAACAATCCAGGAACAGATTTCATGGTGCGAGTTGTCAATCGACCTTCGCCCGCAACCATCTCTGGAAATGCTCTAGCCGCGCTCATTACTTCAACATGAACTGGATCTTTTGAAATAGTTATATTGCGAATCGCAGTTGCTAATTCCCGAGTGCTCAAAGCAAAGAGTGGAGCCCCACAACCATCAAAGGTTTTATTCGAAACCTTTGCGCCAGCCAAGCTTTCAATCTCGGCTAAAACCGCTACCTGCAGCGGATGATCTGCATTTAAATAAGTATTTGTATCCCAGCCATTAATTACACATGTTGCAAGCATTCCGGCATGTTTTCCAGAACAGTTCATCGCTAACCGTGTTGCTGGTCTCTCGCCCCAAGCAATTCGTTCAGCATCGCCAAGTGGTTTATCAAATGCACACTGCAAATAGTTTTCAGTTAAACCAACGCTTGCCAAAATTTCTAGAACACCTTCTTGATGCATCGCCGCACCGGAATGACTTGCTTCGACTAGCGCCAACAACCTTGGCTCGAGTTTCAAACCATTGCGCACCATCGCACTTGCCTGCATGCACTTCACCGAAGACCTTGGAAAAATTGGCATATCAACGCTGCCCTTAATTTTGTGAACTGTGCCATCAGCATTCAACATAATTAAATGTCCACTATGGATCGATTCAACTAAACCATTTCGAGTAAGTTCAGCTAAAACGTCACCTTGAAAATTATCGCTCAATTTTATTCGCCAGCCTGGCGTTCTAGACTCGACCAGATGTGTGCCTGCAAAGTTTGACCTTCGGCTGCCATGTCATATGCAAAAAACAATTGACCTTCAACTAAACCATAAAGACGTTGTCCTGCTGTAACAATCTTTGCTGATGGTGCGGAATATCCTTGATCCATTGCTAATTGAATCTTTGGTCCGTCGTGCACACCAACCCAGCCTTCAGAAATTCCAGTGCTATGAGCCAACACAACTTCTAAAGTTTTATTCTCTTTCGGGCGCCAGAATCCAACTTCGGAACCAGCGGGGCGCAAGATTTCATTCTTGTCATTAATAATCCAAGAACGAGAAAAGTAATTTAAGAATGGGCGACCGTCGTGATTAAAAGTTACTTCTTGTGCAAATTGAAAGGGTTCGATTCCAGGATATTCACCAGAACCTTTTCCACGCCAAGTTCCAATCAACCAGGCAAGTGGATAACAATCCGGATGCACGCCTTCGGGAATTTCAAACACCATCTGTGGACTCGCCTTTCCAAGACTTAACAGCGCCGCGGATTCCCTTTAAAAATAAAAATAATCCGACTAGCAACGTGACCGCAATCAATAAAACGGTGGTCACGGTTTCCATTGTCTAAGGGTAATGCCCTCAGCGAGTAGAGTCTCGCCCATGAAAAGTGCTAACTCTGTTGCGAAGCTAGTCGTGAAAGTAATGGCCGGAGCGAATGATCCCGAGCGCTGCGCACAAGCATTTACCGTTGCATCAACCGCACTTGCTAGTGGCGCCGAAGTTTCACTCTGGCTTACTGGCGATGCCGCATGGTTTGCAGTCCCTGGAAAATGTGAAGAATTTGAATTACCGCACTCTGCAAAATTAGCTGACCTGCGCGATGCAATATTGGCTGGTGGAAAAATAACACTTTGCACGCAATGCGCTGTCCGCCGTGGAATTAATGAAGGCGATCAAATCCCTGGAATTGTTATCGCTGGTGCTGCAAGTTTTGTTGAAGAAATCCTGCAACCAAATGTGCAAGCTTTAGTTTATTAACTCTTGCGTTGCAGGCACATCTGCAGAAATCAGAGTTGCCTCTATCGGAACATTACGCTTTAAAACCGCAAGTGCAATTGGTCCAAGCTCGTAATGTCTAGCAACAGTTCCAATAAAACCAACTTCTTTGCCGTCGAATTCCACTTTGGCGCCATTCTCTGGCATTGCAACCATCGAACCATCTAAATGCAACAAGGTTAAGCGACGTGGTGGCTTACCTAAATTAAAAACCTTTGCCACAGTTTCTTGTCCCGGATAGCAACCCTTTTTCATGTGAACTGCGTTGTTTAGAAAACCTAATTCATTCGGAATCGATTTGTGATCTGTTTCGAAAAGAATTCGGGCCCGACCTGCAGCGACTCTTTCGGCATCAAGTGCCCAAGTTCCAACTTGTAAATAGTTCTGACTAAACGCTGATTTCATGTCATCAAGCTCATCGTATGTAACAAGTGCGTATGGCCCACCAACTGCATCTGCAGTTCCGGGTGCCCGAAGAACGGCATAATCATTAGAACGATCTGCAATCTCAACTCGCAACATAAATTTCATTTTTTCAAAGTAAGCAACTAGCTCTGCAGTCTTCTCTTTTTCAGTATGAATCCAAGTCGTTGTTCCATCATCAACTAAATAAAACTGATGGTTGATATGTCCCTGCGCATCAAGTATTAGCGAACTCACCCAAATTCCTGGCGATAATTTCTCAACATCCTGTGTTGTTATTGAATGCAACCAACTTAAACGATCTGGTCCGCTGACTGAAACAACTCCGCGATGTGAAAGGTCTGCCCACGCAGTTCCTGCTGCTAGCGCACGTTGTTCTTGATTTGGTTCACCGAAGTGCCAGATCGCACCAGCATCTGGTCCAGCTTCAACTAATACGGCAGTCATAGTGACTACGAGTTTAGGGCTTGCTAAAGCAAGATTCACAACGCCCTGCGATAGCCAAGTGCGCAAGGTCGGTGTGGAAGCCATATCCATCGAGAAGTGATTGAGTAAAAGATGCGGTTGCATCGATTGGAACCTCGATGATTGTTCCGCAAGATTCGCAATTTAGATGCGCATGAATTTCTTCAGTTGATGCGTGATAGCGAACGCCACCATGTCCAAGGTGTGAATGTTGAACCAAGCCAACATTTTCCAAAGTTTCTAAGTTGCGATAAACCGTTGAAAGATTAATTCCAGGATGCGTTAACTTAACTTTCTCGGCAACCTCTTCAGGCGTTGCATGTTCAAGTGCGCGCACCGCAGCCAAAACCAATGCGCGTTGTGGTGTTAGACGAAGCCCTCTATCGCGTAACTCGTGTTTATCAGCCATGGCTAATTCTAACTCGGCGACTTCAGTTTTTACTTGACTGCACGAAGGGCAAGGAGATAAATCTCGCAACCCAAGCAGAAATTAAACGCTGCATTTAGAAACGCTGCGAATAATGCAAAGCCCACGGCAACTGTAAACAGGGCCGGGATTGAAAGAAGTGATCCGGCAAATGCAACAACCGCAAAAATCAACCCAACGCTCTGAGCAAATTGTGGTGGTCGTGCATCTTCAGTAGGAACGGCGCCTTTAAGTCTTGGCTTAACTAACTTCTTGAACAAGAATGCGTAAGGAGTCTTCGCAGGTCCAGCAAACGCACCAATTGCAAAAACAACTAATTGAATTGCAATCAAAGTTGCTGATTGAGTAACCAACGCTGCTGCCAGAACTAAAGTTGTTATAACAGCCGAGAACCGTGGTCCACGGGCATCAATCAAATTAACTTTGGTATTACCGCTTGTCTGATTTATAACTGCCATTTTTAATTCCTCTGCTAGTTGTCGAATAATTTGTAAAACTAAAACTTCTTGTTGCGTTTTTAGTTAATTACATTCGACAGAGTGAACCAACAAGGCGGCCAAAATCTATATGGCGACGCTTTGTTAAAAAGACTGGTTCAAATTTAAGCACCTACGAATTCTAAGTTAGCAATTAGCAAAGTGCCACTTGCGAAGGTTTCGCACTTAGCGAATTGCCTCCACCGCAGCCATTACTTGCGAGCGCTTAGGTGTTCCCATCGCACGTCCAACTTCAACGCCCTCGCTATTCAAAAAGAGCGTCGTAGGCGTTGATCGAATATCTAATTCACGGACTAATTCCAGGTGGGACTCGGCATCGATATGGGCATATCGAACATCCGGCATCGTCTTCACCATGTCCTCTAGCAGTGCCTTAGTGGCTCGACATGGCGAGCAGAAGGCCGAGGAGAACTGCACCATAGTGACGCGAGAGCCAAGTTCAACCCCGATTACCGAGGCATCTAGCTTCGGTCCATTGACCGTCTTTTTCCTACGAAACTCACCTCTGCTGCGGGTATACCAAACACCGAATGCGATGGCCAAGGCCAGCACAACAAGGAGTGGAGTCAGTGATTTCACCTGAGTATTCTTACACCTCTTATGGCAAGAATTCTCCTCCTGACAAACACACTCGGCGCAAGTGCTGAAGTGCTTCCAAGTCTTGCCTTATTACAACATCAAGTTCGCATCCTTCCGGCCGAAGCATCAATTCTTGTTGATGTTCCAGAAGTTGATTGCATTCTTCTAGATGCCCGTCGCGATCTACCAAGTGCTAAAGCGCTAAACAAGTTATTGCAATCCACCGGTGTTAATTGTCCAATAATCACAATCGCAACTGAAGGCGCACTCTCTGCAATGAATGCGGATTGGGGATTCGACGATGTAATCCTCGATACCGCTGGTCCTGCAGAAATTGAAGCTCGTATCCGTATTTCAGTTGGGCGCCTGGAAGCAAATAACTTTGCAAATGATTCATCACTTCGTGAAATTCGCACAGGCGAAATTGTTATCGATGAAAATTCTTACACCGCAAAGATAAAAGGGCGCTCGCTAGATTTAACATTTAAAGAGTTTGAATTAATTAAATTCCTGGCCCAACATCCAGGTCGCGTCTTTACTCGTGCCCAAC
>CANLTP010000003.1 GCA_947494085.1 Actinomycetota bacterium
TTAGCGGTTTGTAGCGTTAAGCCGCGTCGCTTACGGGTATCTTTACGCCTGTGATTCCAGTCCTTAATCTACAAAGTGTTTCTGTGGTCCGCGATGGCAAAACAATTTTAGGACCGTTGGATTGGCAAGTTAATGAGAACGAACGTTGGGTAATTCTGGGTCCTAATGGAGCTGGGAAATCTACGTTATTTTCGCTCTGCTCTGCACAAATTCATCCAACTTCCGGAACGGTTGAAATTCTTGGTTCCAAATTAGGGTCGGTAGATGTATTCGAAGTTAGACCAAGAATTGGATTCATGGGATCAACTCTCGTAAATTTATTGCCAGAAGACGAAAAAGTAATAGATATAGTCCTGACTGCCGCTTACGCAATGTTAGGTCGCTGGAATGAGAGTTACGAACTTTGGGATGAATCAAGAGCTCAGGGATTGTTAACAACCTTAGGGGTTCGAGAGTTAGCACAACGTAGTTTCAACACCCTAAGTGAAGGTGAGAAGAAGCGAGTTCTCATTGCAAGATCCCTCATGTCCGATCCTGAGATTCTTCTTTTAGATGAGCCGGCATCAGGGTTAGATCTGGGTGGGCGAGAAGACTTATTAAATAGATTCGATCTTCTGGCAAATGATCCATTTGCACCGGTCACGCTCATTATTACCCACCATATCGAAGAGATTCCTGCAGGTTCCACGCATGCTCTGTTGTTGAAGAGTGGGCAGACTGTTGGAAGCGGACCAATCTCAAATGTAATCACTTCAGAAAATTTAAGTCTTGCCTATGACATGCCAATTAGCGTAACTATGCTCAATAACCGATTCACCGCAAACGCAATTAGCTAATGCTCTTCGATTTATTGCCCAAAGAATGGCAGTTAGCAATACCGGCAGCGAAAGAAATCTTAGATGGCTTGGATTTGAAAGAACCCTTTATTCCTAAACGAGAAAGTATCTTTGCTGCTTTTTTGCAACCTATGTCGAAGATTAAGATTTGTATAATCGGTCAAGATCCTTATCCAAATCCAGAGCATGCTATGGGCTTAGCTTTTAGCATCCCGCCTAACGTTCCTAATCTTCCGCCTACTTTGAAAAATATTTTTAAAGAGCTGGAAAGTGATGTCGGATTCACGCCATCAAATGGTGATTTATCGCAATGGCAAGCTAGGGGAGTAATGCTGTTAAACACCTCGCTAACAACGATTCCGAATCTAAGTCAGGGACATTCAAAACTTGGTTGGGAAAAATTCACAAATGAAGTTGTCGCTTACCTGGCAAAGTTTCCAGTTGTTTTCATCCTTTGGGGTAAGCACGCGGAAGCGCTGGCAAGATTCATTCCGGAAAGTAATTGTTTAATCGGAGTTCATCCCAGCCCGTTATCTTCATATCGCGGTTTCTTTGGATCAAAACCCTTTAGCCGTGCGAACCAGCGTTTGGCTGAGCTAGGAATCAGCCCCGTCGATTGGAAAATTTAGCCACTAAATTTAAGTTGGTAGCGATTGAGTTACCAATAAAGAGGGCGAACATTGCAGTTCCTAAGCCAACTGAGCCACCTAACGCGCCTCCGGCGATCAATACACAAATTTCGATGCTCAACCGAACCCTTGCAATACGAATCCCAGTTCGCTGATGCAGTGAGGTCATTAAGCCGTCACGTGGTCCAGGTCCGAGACCGCACGTTATATAAATTGCTGTTCCGAAGCCGACCAGACCAATTCCGACAATTACATAGAGCAACTGCAGTGGAAAATTTGATGTGACCTCTGGAATATGGTCAACACCTATTTGAATGAAGATACTTATTACTGCAATATTCGCAAGCGTTCCAAAGCCCGGTTTCTGCCGCAGTGGAATCCAAAGCGCTAAAACTCCGAGGCTAGTTATTGCTGTGCCCTGCCCAATTGTGAGCGGAGTTTGAAGGGCTAGACCTTGCGCAAATACTGACCATGGTGAATTTCCAATTGTTGACTGGATTAAAAGTGCCTCACCGATACCGAAGAGTGATAATCCGAGAATTAGGAAGAGAAAAATTTTTGGAGTTACAGACCAAAGGTTTTTAGCAGTCCAAGATGTATGCGGAATCGTCTTAGATGGCTGAAGAAAATGCCAGATTTTTTGACGAATTTCGCTACTTTTCACTGTTAGAGTCTACCGATTCAATGGAGGTTTTAACGATGTTCGTAGGGCTCGGTACGATAATTAATATCGCTGCCATTCTTCTTGGTTCTACTCTGGGAATCTTCGTTGGAGCTAAGTTCCGTGAACATACCCGAGAATTGGTAATAACTGTTCTTGGTTTCGTCACACTATTGGCCGCTGCGGATGCAATCAAAGAATTATGGAATCAAAAATTTATTTCGGAATTACCTCGAGGTTGGCCGATATTCGCAATTTTGATGGCACTGCTTATCGGTGCGCTCATTGGAAATGCCTTAGATATTGAGAATCGACTTGAAATTATGGGTGTAAAGCTGAAATCAAGATTTGATCCAAACGGGTCTAGTCCATTTGTTGACGGCTTTGTTACAGCATCGCTTCTCTTTGTTATTGGCCCAATGGCGATACTTGGTTCAATTAGCGACGGCATGGGGACCGGAATTGATCAGTTAGTTCTAAAGAGCATTCTCGATGGTGTTATTTCAATTCCATTCGCGGCATCGCTAGGTTGGGGAGTCGCAGTTTCAACTATCCCAGTAGGCATATATCAGTTCGCCTGGACCGGAGTTGGATTATTTCTTGGAAGCGTTTTACCAGAGTATCAAATTTTGGCTATGACAGCAACAGGTGGAATCTTGTTACTGGGAATCTCACTTCGAGTTATGAAAATAAAGCAGGTAGCCGTTGGGAATTTGTTGCCAGCACTCTTTTTAGCACCAATAATCTCTGGTGCTTTGCATCAATTTAAATAGTTATTTAGAACTTCTTGGCGTCGATTACAAATCGATATTTCACATCGCTAGCAATCGTGCGTTCATAAGCTTGGTTAATATATTCAGGATCGACAACTTCAACTTCACTGACAATATTATGAACCCCACAGAAATCCAGCATTTCTTGGGTCTCCTTTATTCCGCCGATCATGGAACCGGAGATAGAACGGCGTTGCGCCAATAAAACTGGGGTGTTAATTTTGAATGGGTTAATAGGGAGACCGATTAGAACCAGAGTGCCATCAAGCTTTAGAAGTTGCAGATATGGCGTCAGATCCATGTCTGCCGATACGGTGTTAAGAATTAAATCAAAGTCTTTCGGTAGTGCTGCTAGATTTTCTGGGTTACTTGTTACGACGAAGTCGTCTGCACCCATCGCACGCGCATCCTTCTCTTTATTTGGAGAATGCGAGAAAACGGTTGTGTGAGCGCCTAACGCAGCCGAGAACTTAAGTCCCATATGTCCAAGTCCACCGAGACCAATTACGCCAACTTTCTTACCTGGACCGGCGTTCCAATTTTTAAGCGGTGAGTAGAGTGTTATTCCCGCGCATAGTAATGGAGCAGCACCAGCCATATCCAGATTCGAAGGTATTGAAATTGCGTAATCCTGATCAACGATGAAACTATCGGCATACCCACCTTGTGCCAAAGTTTTTCGATCACGTTCGTAATTGTTATAGGTTCCAGTCATTCCCTCTAAGCAATATTGCTCGAGCCCGGACTTACATGATGAGCATTTACGACAAGAGTCAACAAATACTCCAACACCAATCTGATCACCAACTTTGAATTTAGTTACGTTGCTACCAATTGCGGTAACGACGCCAGCGATTTCATGACCAGGAACCATCGGGAAAAGTGCTGGACCCCACTCTTCGCGAGCTTGGTGAATATCTGAGTGACAAATTCCGGCATAGGAAACAGAAAGTGCAACATCAGTTGGGCGTAATTCTCTGCGTGAAAATGTGAATGGAACTAACGGTTTAGACGCTTCGAGAACTGCGTAGCCTTTTGACTGCATTTATCGCTCCTTTTATATAGATATGTATTGATGACTTGGTTCTTTTGCTTGTGTCCGAGAGGGGACTTGAACCCCTAATCCCTTGCGGGAACTAACACCTCAAGCTAGCGCGTCTGCCAATTCCGCCACCCGGACCAGTGCTAAAACATCTGTAAATCTTGGCGCAAGGATACCAATCAGGCGGACATCATCACAATCGCCCAACATCTACGGCAAGATAGGTGCGTGGCCAATACGGATAATCCAAATGCAATCGATATCGCGCTCTTAGAAGAAGAGTGCATTTCGATCTGCCAGGAAATGATTCGTATTCCCAGTGTGAATCACGGCGAAGGTAAAGGCGACGAGAGAGCGATTGCAGCATACGTTGCAGAAAAACTAAACGAAGTTGGAATAAAAAGCGAGTTAATTGTCACTGGAGAAAACCGGGTTAACGTCGTTGCAAAAATTGAGGGGCGAGATTCTGCTCGTCCGGGTCTGGTCGTTCATGGTCATTTAGATGTTGTGCCAGTAAATGAAGCAGATTGGTCAGTAGATCCTTTCGGTGGAATCATTAAAGATGGATATCTGTGGGGCAGGGGCGCTGTAGATATGAAAGATATGGATGCAATGATCATTGCAACTGTTCGGGCCTGGAAGCGTGCGAACTATCAACCACCTAGAAACATTCTGCTTGTCTTCTTTGCTGACGAAGAAGCGGGTAGCGAGTATGGCTCGCGTTATCTTGTTAAAAATAGACCAGAGATTTTTGAGGGTTATACCGAGGCAATTTCTGAAGTCGGCGGATTCTCGGTAACAATAACTGGTGGCCATCGACTTTATTTCATTGAAGGCGCACAAAAGGGAATTAACTGGCTGCAACTTAAGGCAAAAGGTGAAGCCGGACACGGATCTTTTATTAATCCAAAGAATGCAGTCACAAAATTAGCAGCCGCAGTTGCACGAATCGGCTCACACGAATGGCCACAGCTTGAAACGAAAACTGGTGCAAAATTCTGGTCTAAAATCGCGGAGTTAACTGGTGATAAATATGATCCTAAAAATACTCGCCCACTCTTGAAACATATTGGTGAAGCTGCTCGGATGCTTGGTGCAACGATTCAAAACACCGCAAATCCAACTATGTTGAATGCGGGATACAAAGCGAACGTGATTCCACAACAAGCGACTGCGGTCATCGATGGAAGATTTTTGCCGGGTTTCGAAGATGAGTTGTTGGAAACTATTTCGAAATTAGCGGGCGATGAGATCGAGATTGAAGTATTAGTTCGCGATAAAGCTCTAGAGGTAGATTTTGAAGGACCTCTGGTCGATGCGATGAAAGCAGCGCTAGCAAAATTTGATCCTGAAGGAATGCCTGTCCCATATTTAATGAGTGGGGGAACAGATAATAAAGCGCTCTCTGATTTAGGAATTATTGGCTATGGATTTAGTCCGGTGAAATTGCCACCTGATTTGGATTTCTTTGCGTTGTTCCACGGCGTTGATGAAAGAATTCCAGTTGATGGTCTTAAATTTGGCGTTAAAGTATTGAATGAATTTTTACAGAATAGCTAATTTATATCTGCAGAAATTTCATCTAAGGCGGCTCGAACTTGATCAGGAAGAGATATCTCTTCAACCGTCAGAATTCCTCGTAGTTGTGCCGCAGTCCGTGCTCCAACTATCGCGCTAGTAACGCCATAACCTTCGCGCACCCAAGAAAGTGCAACCTCAAGCGGTGAGTAACCCAAACCATCGCTGGCTACACAAACTGCATCAACAATTTTGCGAGAACGTTCGTCAAGATACGGGGCAATAAATCCACTGAAATGTGGGCTGGCGCCGCGTGAGTCAGAAGGTGAACCACTTCGATATTTACCGGTCAGAACACCTCGACCTATCGGGGACCAAGCTAAGACGCCAATATTCATCTCGATGCTTGCTGGAATTACTTCTGCCTCAATGCTGCGGTTGAGTAATGAGTATTCAACTTGGCTTGAAATTATCGGAGCCTTACCGAAAAGTGGATTCTGCAGTGTTGCGGCACGAGCTAATTGCCAACCAGAAAAATTCGATACCCCCACATATCTAACACGACCGGAAGACACTGCCTGATCGATTGCCGAGAGAGATTCTTCAAGTGGAACCATTGGATCCCAAGTGTGAATCTGCCATAAATCAATGTAATCAACGCCAAGCCGAGAAAGTGATTTATCGAGATCGCTGAGGAGATTGGTTCGCGAATTATTTACACTTCGTTCTCCGGCGGTGAATGAGATGCCAGCTTTGGTAGCGATAATCAAATCTTCACGCTTTGCTAAAGTCCCGATGAATCCACCGATAACTCGTTCGCTATCACCATCGCCATACATCGCAGCGGTGTCAATTAAATTGCCACCAGCATCAATAAAGGTTTTTAATTGATCAGCCGCCTCATGTTCGTCGGTATCTCGGCCCCAAGTCATTGTGCCAAGTCCCAGCCTAGAAACGCGTAGCCCTGAGTTACCGAGTATGCGCTTCTCCATGACGCCACCCTAGCAAGTCGGTTGCTAATTAATCGGTAACCTTGGCCCTATGCGAGCCCAAAAACCAGCGACTATTTATCTACTTCGCCATGGACATTCCACTGCGAATGCGAAATCGGTTCTAGCTGGGCGAGATTTCAAGGTCTCATTATCTTCAACGGGTAAGAAACAAGCACTCGCAGTTCAAGCCGAATTAAGTGGCAAAGTTTTTGCAAAGATTTATAGCAGCCCACTTCCAAGATGTATTCAAACTTTGGAACCTCTGGCAACGTCTCTTAATAAAGAGATCGAAATATTGGATGGCATCATTGAAATGGAGTATGGCGACTGGTCAGGTAAAAAATTAGCTTTGCTCTCCAGGACGAAACTTTGGAAGAGCATTCAAAGTCGTCCTAGCCTGGTCCGATTCCCAAATGGCGAAAGTTTTTTGGAGATGCAGAATCGTGCACTCGAGGCTGTGAGAAGTATCGCTCTTCCAGGACAAACGATTCTTCTCTCTTCGCATGGCGATGTAATCAAAGCTATTGTCGCAGGATTTGTCGGCCTTAATCTTGATAATTTTCAGAGCCTAGCTATTGATCCAGCATCAATTAGTATCATCGATTTGTCGGGGGATAGCGCACGCCTTCGGCTTTTGAACAACACAGATTATTTGAGTGAATTAAAATTTTCAGGAAGTGGAAATCGTAATCTCAGCCTTGGTGGCGGTAGCGGTGCGAGCCGTGAGTGAACGAATAATTTTTAGCCACGAAGATGCAACTAGATTCATAGTAGGAACAGTTGGAGTTCCTGGTGAGCGCGCTTTTTTTGTTCAGGCTTCCTCAGTCGCAGGAACAACGACAGTGGCTGTGGAGAAAAGCCAAGTTGCAGCCTTGGCTGAGAGATTGCGCGAGTTAGTAACTGAAGTTCGCAGAAATAAATTGGCAAGCCTTGACGAGCTAGATCTGCCCGCAACCATCGATAACGATAATTTGGAATTCCCACTTGATGAAGAGTTCAGAGCTGGCGTAATGGGAATTTCATGGGACCCACAGACTCAAAGGGTTGCAATTGAAATCCAATCTATTGCTGATGGTGAATTTACTGAATTGATTTCGGATGACGAGGAACTAACCGGCGTTGAAGATCCGCCAGACTTACTTCGATTAACGCTTCGCTTAAATCAAGTTAAAGGTTTCTGTAATCGTGCCGAGAACGTTCTCCAAGCGGGTCGCTCTGTCTGCCCATTCTGCGGCCTACCTATTGATACGACTGGACATCTGTGTCCAAGGGCAAATGGCTACCGACGTTAATCTGATCGAAACCGGTGAGTTAGAAATCATCGGACGGTTAGTCGATGCATCAAATGCATCTCTTTTGTGTCAGTTGTCAGATGAAACGAAGGTTATTTATAAACCGATAGCAGGAGAGCGTCCGCTATGGGACTTCCCTGATGGAAACCTAGCGAGCAGAGAAGTCGCTGCTTACTATTTGAGTGAGGTTGGTAATTTTAAGGTTGTTCCAAAAACAGTTCTGCGAGAAGGGCCATTTGGTTTAGGAGCAGTGCAAGAATGGATCGAAGTCAGTGAAGAAGCCGACGTTATCGCAACAGCTCAGAGTCACGATTCTCAAATAAGAAATTTGGCACTCTTCGATATAGTTATAAATAACGCGGATCGTAAATTTGGACATATTCTAATTAAGTCAGATCAACAGATTTACGGGTGTGATCATGGCGTAAGTCTTCATCAAGAAAATAAATTGCGTACGGTTATCTGGCAATTCGCAGAATTAGATCTCACCCCATCCGAGATGGACCAGCTTTCGAATCTATTAAATTCAATTGATCGGGATTATTTGAAGAAATTACTCAGCGAAGATGAGATTGAAGCAATATTTCAAAGAGTTGGATTCTTATTGAAAGACGGGCGGTTTGCTACACCTAACCCCAACTGGCCTGCAGTTCCTTGGCCGCCTTATTAAGAGTTATTAAGAGTTTTTAAGAATTGTTAAGAATTTAGCGAGCTCGTAAACTAGGATGACGCAGTGAGTAATTGGCCGACGCTAGATATACCTAAGTGGCATCAAGAGTTGCCTGAACTGAATTTGCGTCTAACTTCTGGCCAGCTACCGAAATTAGGTAAAAACGAAAGCTTTAAAATGTATGTCTGCGGAATCACGCCATACGATGCAACGCACTTAGGCCATGCGGCAACCTATCTAACATTCGACTTGATCCATCGATACTTAAAGTTATCCGGTCGCGAAATTGATTTCGTGGAGAACATCACTGATATCGACGATCCGCTCTTTGAACGTGCAAAGCGCGATGATCAATCTTGGTCGAAGCTAGGGGAGTCACAAGTTGCGCTCTTTGAAAGCGATATGACCAGTCTAAGAATTCTGCCACCAAAGAATTATGTGGCGGTAACAGAAGCCATGTCTTCAATTATTGGAGCCATAGAATTTTTGGTTGAAAACGGCCTCACGTATGAATTGTCAGGGAATGTTTATTTTCGAATCACGCCATACCTAAATGAGCTTCCGGTAGCGCTAGATGATGCCCTCGTAATTTTCGCAGAACGTGGTGGCGATCCTGATCGAGTTGGGAAAGAAAATCCATTAGATCCGATTCTTTGGATCGCAAATAAGGATGGCGAACCTGGCTGGGATTCAAAAATAGGATTTGGCAGGCCGGGTTGGCATATTGAATGTTCAGTAATCGCACTAGAGAACTTAATTGGCAAAGATTATTTGGATGAAGAATTCAAAAGTTCAAAGACAATTGCCTTGCAAGGTGGTGGTTCCGATCTGATTTTTCCACATCATTTCATGAGTTCCGCACTTGCCAAGGCGCTTACTAATACAGATTTCGCTGATGCATATTTACATGCAGCGATGGTCGGTCTCAATGGCGAGAAGATGAGTAAGAGTAAAGGGAACTTGGTATTTGTTTCAAAGCTTCTCGCGCAAGGCGTTGATCCAATGGTTTTGCGTCATGCTTTACTTTCAGAGAGGTATTCGGAAGACCGAATGTGGCACAACGAAACTCTGAAAAAGTCAGAAGAGCGCGTTACCAATTTACGTTCTTCTTTATCTAGGATTGAATGTGCACCAACCGATGATGTGATTAAGGCCATTTCGCAGAATATGGCAACTGATTTAAACACTCCTGCGGCATTGGATTTATTGGATACCTGGGCGCTTGATACCATGAATGGTGAAATTGGAGGTTCCGTTGGAGAGCTTTCCAGATTTATCGACGGAGCGCTGGGTTTAGCTCTCTAAGGTAACCTTCTCTTATATGAAAACTGATTCTTCGTTACGCATTGCTATGTCCGAGCGCGTAATCATCGCCGACGGCGCAATGGGAACGATGCTTCAAGATGCGAATCCCTCTTTAGAAGATTTTCAAGGCCACGAAGGTTGCAACGAAATTCTAAATGTCTCAAAGCCTGAGTTAGTGAAATCAGTTCACCGGAAATATCTAGAGGTCGGTGTTGACGCAATTGAGACGAATACCTTTGGTGCTAACTGGGCAAATCTGGCCGAGTATGGAATTGAAGATCGGATTTATGAGCTGGCTTTCGCTGGAGGCAAATTGGCGAGAGAAGTTGCAGATGAATTTACCTCAACAGATAAGCCACGTTGGGTCTTAGGTTCGCTGGGACCAGGAACAAAGCTCCCAACTTTATTGCATACTGATTACTTAAAACTAAAGGATGCTTATTGCACTGCTTCTAATGGATTGCTGGACGGCGGAGTAGATGCTCTTTTAATTGAAACAACACAGGATTTGCTACAAGCAAAAGCGGCGATCAACGGAGCCCGCGAAGCTATTGATAATTGCGAACGAGATATTGTCTTAATCGCACAAGTAACGGTCGAAGCTACTGGGACTATGTTGTTGGGTTCTGAAATCGGAGCGGCCCTAAATGCACTGGAACCATTGAATATCGATCTAATTGGCCTGAACTGTGCAACCGGTCCCGCTGAGATGAGTGAGCACCTAAGAGTTTTGGCGAAAAATAGCACGATTGGTATTTCAGTAATGCCAAACGCTGGGCTCCCGCAACTTGGACCAAAGGGCGCTAGCTATCCACTTGGACCAGATGAATTAGCGGAGTATCTCGAGAATTTTGTAGATTCTTATGGCTTGACCTTAGTTGGCGGATGTTGTGGAACAACACCGGCTCATATGGATGCAGTTGTTAAGAAGATTGGCAACCACAAACTTGTTTCAAGAAAGATCTCTCGTGAAATAGGTGCCTCTTCGCTTTATCAGTTCGTGCCATTTCGCCAAGATCTTGCTTATATGGCTATCGGAGAACGTGCGAATGCAAATGGATCACGAGCATTTAGAGATGCGCTGCTAGCTGAAGATTGGCAGAGTTGTATTGAAATTGCGCGAGATCAAATTCGCGATGGGGCTCATATGCTTGATCTATCGGTTGATTATGTTGGCCGAGATGGTGTTGAAGATATGAATGAGCTTGCTTCAAGACTAGCAACGAGTTCTACACTTCCGATTGTCCTAGATTCAACTGAACCCGCAGTTCTCAAGGCTGGGTTAGAACACCTTGGTGGCAGATCAGTTATCAACTCTGTTAATTACGAAGATGGCGATGGTCCAACTTCCAGATTCGCAAAAATCATGCCGTTAGTTAAGGAGCATGGAGCGGCGGTAGTTGCGCTGACGATTGACGAAACTGGTCAAGCTCGAACCCAAGAGTGGAAAGTTGCGGTAGCAAGCCGATTAATCGAGGATTTAACAAAGAATTGGGGAATGTTAACTAGTGACATCCTTATAGATTGTCTTACCTTCCCGATCGCAACTGGGCAGGAAGAAACCAGACGTGATGGAATTGAAACTTTAAACGCAATCGCTGAATTAAAGAAAAAATATCCAGATGTTCAAACCACACTTGGCGTGTCGAATGTTTCCTTCGGCTTAAACCCAGCGGCACGAATTGTTCTGAACTCAGTCTTTCTTGCAGAGGCAGTGAAAATGGGGCTCGATTCTGCAATCGTGCACCCTTCAAAAATCACACCGATATCTCGAATCGAGCCAAAACAATTAGAAGTTGCGATGGATTTGGTTTATGACAAGCGAACCTTTGATGCTGACGGAAATTGCACTTACGATCCTTTAGAGATTTATTTGAATCTTTTTGATGGGGTTGAAACAAAAACTTCAAAGATAACTAGAGCCGCAGAACTTGCAGCCTTGCCGCTCATAGAGCGATTAGAGCGCAGAATTATTGACGGTGAAAAAGTTGGACTCGAAGCGGATCTTGACGAAGCAATGGCATCTGGAATTAAACCGCTCGCAATTATCAATGAGCATTTGTTATCGGGGATGAAGACTGTCGGCGAACTTTTTGGTAGCGGGCAAATGCAACTTCCATTCGTATTGCAATCCGCGGAGGTCATGAAAACTGCGGTTGCTCTTCTCGAACCACACATGGAGAAGAGCGAGGATGCCGGCAAGGGAACAATTTTGCTTGCGACGGTAAAAGGAGACGTTCATGACATCGGCAAGAATCTAGTAGATATTATTCTTTCGAATAACGGTTATAGAACTGTGAACATTGGAATTAAACAGACCGTGAATCAGATTATTGATGCAGCAACAGAATCAAATGTTGATGTGATCGGTATGTCTGGACTTCTTGTTAAATCAACAGTCATCATGAAGGAAAACCTTGAAGAAATTTCAAGTCGTGGTTTATCTGAGAGGTGGCCAATCATTCTTGGGGGCGCAGCTCTAACCCGAAGCTTTGTGGAACAAGATCTCGCGGGAGCTTTTGATGGAACTGTTCGTTACGCGAAAGATGCTTTTGAAGGTTTAAGTTTGATGGACACCATGATGTCAATAAAACGTGGTGATCAAAGCGCCGCCTTGCCACCATTACGCGAACGTCGAACCCCTAATACTCGTGCGAACAGAGTTCCAAATCTTGACACCAATCGAAGCGATGTGGACAGCAAGAACAAACTTCCAACGCCACCTTTCTACGGTTCTCGTATAGTAAAAGGAATTGCGCTGGCTTCATGTCTTGGAGCACTCGACGAGAGAGCGCTCTTTGTTGGTCAATGGGGGTTGCAAGGTAAACGTGGTGAATACGAGGCAATGGTTGAAAATGAAGGCCGTCCTAGATTACGTTCTCTGTTAAATGATGTTCAATCAAATGGTTGGTTGAACGCTGCCGTTGTTTATGGCTATTTCCCTTGCTACAGCGAAGGAAATGATCTGGTAATTCTTCATCACGAAGGACCCGAAAAAGGAAGTGAACGAACTAGATTTACATTTCCAAGACAGACTCGGGATCGCAGATTATGTTTAAGCGATTTCTTCCGCAGTAAAGATAGCGGTGAAATAGATACCGTAGCGTTCCACGTGGTGACTATGGGACAGAGCGTTAGTGATGCAACAGCAAAGTTTTTTGCAGCAAATGAATATCGCGAATACCTTGAACTCCATGGACTTTCAGTCCAACTCACCGAGGCGCTGGCAGAACATTGGCATGCACGAATTCGCGAAGAGTTAGGTTTTTCCAGCGAGGATGCACCGGATATCGATGCGATTCTCGATCAAGGTTATCGAGGTTCAAGGTATTCATTTGGCTATCCCGCATGTCCCGATCTAGAACAACAGTTGCAATTGTGCGAATTACTTGAGCCAGAACGCATCGGCGTTGAACTAAGTGAAGAATTCCAACTTCATCCAGAACAATCTACTTCGGCTATTATCGTTCATCATCCCGAAGCTAAATATTTCAACGCAAATTAGATTTTAGGAGTTAATAAATATGTCTAATTTTCAAGTAGGGGATCGGGTTCAACTTACCGATGCAAAAGGAAAGATGCACACAATTACTCTTCAGTTAAATCAAGAGTGGCACACCCATAATGGTTGGTTAGTTCATAATGAAGTAGTTGGATTGCCAGAGGGATCTGTAGTTGAAACAACTGGGGGACTTAAGTTTTTAGCATTCAAACCGCTGTTAGCGGATTACGTTCTTGCAATGCCTAGGGGAGCAACAATCGTTTATCCAAAAGATGCTGCAATGATTTTAGGGCTAGCCGATATTGCGCCAGGGTCTCGAGTTTTGGAAGCTGGCGTTGGTTCTGGTGCGCTATCAATTTCACTATTAAGGGCGATTGGTCCGACTGGAAAACTCGAATCATTTGAGAAACGTGAAGAATTCGCAACAATTGCCAGTAAGAATATAACCCAATATTTTGGTGAGACGCCTAGCAACTGGAATTTAAGCATGGGCGCAGTTCAAGATCATGATCACAAATGTGAATATGACAGAGTTGTTCTAGACATGTTGGCGCCATGGGAATGTATTGAAATGGCGACTAAAGCTCTCGTTCCGGGCGGCGTATTCATTGCTTACGTCGCGACAACAACCCAACTCTCACAAACTGCTGAAGCAATCAAGACCTCCGGAAATTTCACAGAACCAGAGAGTAGTGAAACGATGGTTCGTGGCTGGCATCATGAAGGACTTGCGGTCCGACCTCAACATCGGATGATCGCTCACACCGCGTTCCTGATAATGGCTAGACGCTTAGCGCCAAACACAATTGCACCAGCACGTCGCAGACGCCCTTCAAAAGGCGCCTATGGAACTAACGAAATTGAAAGCTAACTAGTTACTGAAGACCAACAAGGTCAACTACGAAAGCTAAAGTTTCATTTGGTCCGATTGGTCCGCTACCAGAGGCTCCGTAGGCAAGTTCAGGCGGAATTACCAAGAGGCGACGGCCGCCAACTTTCATACCAGGCATTCCTTGTTGCCATCCTGCAATAACTCCATTTAGCGGGAAATCGATCGGTGCAGATTTCCAAGAAGATTGCAAAATTTCGCCACTCTGCCAAGAAATTAATTGGTAGTGAACAGTTAGCGTTGACGAAGCAACAACTTCATCACCAGTTCCAATAATAATATCTTTTGAAATCAGAGAGGTTGGAGCGTCGCCGACTGGCTTTCCAACTGTTGGCTCAACGCCTGGCTTATCGGAAACTGATAGATATTCGCGCTGTGAATCAGACATATTTTGCTCCTCTTGTCCTTGCGTTGTGTTTGCTCTCGGAGAACCACCGTCTAACGAGCAGGAAGTTAAAGATGCAGTAAGAACAAGAGCTCCAAATATGAGTATTGTTTTTGAACTTCTGACTTTATGTGTGTTTAAACGGTCCATGAGTCTCCAAATTCGAAGTTGTTGCAATAGCAATTGGTGTTAATAGTGCGTGAAGGTTACCAAACCGCTAGGGTTTTCGTGTGTCAGACCGTAAAACTGAGAGATTGATTAACCTCACTTTGGCCTTGCTTGCCACTAAGCGCTACTTGAAGAAGTCAGAGATCCTCAGCAATGTTGCTGGTTATGAAGGCACGCAAGAAGCTAAGGAGCGGATGTTCGAACGCGATAAGGATGATCTGCGTTCCTTGGGTATCGAAATTGAGGTAGGGGATTTAGATATCTTCTTTGAAGATGAGCCGGGTTATCGCATTCCGCAGAAATCTTATGAGCTAAATGTCCCTAACCTTTCGGGTCGAGAGTTGGCCCTACTCTCGATTGCAAGTAGTTTTTGGAATGACTCGGTTCTCGCCCCAAATGCTCAATCTGGAATCCGAAAATTGCAGTCACTTGGTATACCAGCGACTCTTGAATTTGAATTTCGAATGAAATATCGATTTGATAATCCTTCCGAATTGCTTGAAGGGATTGCGAAGGCGATCCTCCAGAAATCTAGAATCAAATTTTCTTACGATTCCTCCTCATTAAAAGTGCGTCATCTTGAACCGTATCGAATAGTTTTTTGGAATAGCTATTGGTATCTGATTGGTATGGATATCGACCGCACGGGAATCCGACTTTTCAAACTATCAAGGTTCTTAGGCGGTATTGAGATATCAAAAAAGAAGAATGAGTTCGAAATTCCTGCCGATTTTGCAGTTGCTGATCATCTACCAAAGAGCGATGTCGAAGTAATTCACTCTGCAAAGATCGAAATCAGGAGAGAGACGGGAACGTTGCTGCGACAGCGCGGAAAGCTTCTATCGCAGGGAAGCGAATATGACACCTATGAAATTAATTACGAGAATGAACGAGTATTCCTACGAGAGTTAATTTGGCACGGCGTGAATGTGAGAATATTGGAACCAGCTAATCTCAAGGAACAACTTCTTTCAATAGTTGATGGGGTTTTAGCATGAGTGAATCAGCGCTAGACCGGACAGCTCGGGCTTTGGATTTGGTCCCTTACTTACTGGAACATCAAGGAACATCAATTACTGAACTTGCCCAGGTATTTGGAGTTTCGGAGAAGCAGATTAATGATGACTTAATTTTGATACATATGTGTGGGCTTCCCGGCTACACCCCACTCGAGTTAATCGAAATGTATTACGAGGATGGATACGTAACGGTTTCCGATCCGCAGAGTTTGAATAAACCGAGAAGCATGAATAGTTCGGAAATCACTTCGCTGTTGGTCTCACTTGACCTATTAAAATCAGTGCGATCAGATTCAATTTCAGATGAGATTGAAGCCTTAAAGATTAAATTGAAGAGTAGTCTCTCTTTTGAAAATCCTTACGTTGTCGTGGTGGATTCAAAGAACTCTGAAATGATCGAAAAGATTGAAGCAGCAATCGCTAAAGGAAACGCCCTCAATATCGTGTATCTCAGTGGCCAGAAAGATGAAAGCACGAAACGACTAATCCTTCCTCTGGAAATTTATCAAGCGAACAACAACACATACCTGAACGCCTGGTGTCAGACCTCGATGGGAGATCGAACATTTCGAGTAGATCGCGTCCTAAGTCTTGAGACTTCCAACGGATCTGCAATTAATTACACACCCGCGAGTCAACAACACAAGTCTGGATTTTCGAATGTTAAATTAGTTGTTTCTAAAGAGGCGCGCCACTTCATCGAGGAGAACCGAGCAATAATTGAGAGCGTTGAAGATGGGGAAGTTTTCCAGGTAATGCTTCACCCCATAGATGTTGAATGGTTGATAAGAACAATCCTCGGTTTTGGGTCGGGGATCCAGGTCGTAGCTCCAAAGGCTCTTGCCACCGATATACAAGACCGTGCTCGGGCTATTCGAGCGTTATATTGAACTAGTATTTGACGTGTGGGTTAAGCTATATTTCAAGGCATAACAAATTGAGTAAAACTTAAAGAGAGCAGGGGAGCGCAGATGCTACGCGGACTTCAAGGTTGGCACTTAATTATAGTTGTGGTCCTTTTTGTTGTTTTATTTGGCGCCAAGAAACTTCCGGACTCGGCAAAATCGATTGCGAAGTCGCTAAAGATATTCAAAAGTGAGTTGAAAGATGGCGACGAAAAGGGCGATACCACTAAGTCTGATTCCTAAAGATTAGTGAACGGTAAAAACGCAAAGGCTATGCCTTTGCTCTCTCATCTTAATGAACTTCGCTCGCGGGCTTTTAAATCTGCAATCGGAATCACTCTAGCCAGCTGTATCGGATGGGTATTTTACGAAAAGATTATCGCAAGACTTGCAAATCCAATATGTGATCTAGAAGCGGCAACTGCTGCCGGAGATAAGAGCTGCGGGATTCTCTACATAAATGGAGTTCTTGGACCATTAGATTTAAAGTTCAAGATTTCGGTTCTGCTCGGAATAATTATCGCTTCGCCAGTCTGGCTCTATCAAATCTGGGCTTTCATCTCGCCGGGGTTACATAAGAAGGAGCGAAGAAATTCAATCTTTTTCGTTATGGGGGCTGTTCCGTTTTTTGCTGTTGGAATTTTTGCAGGCTATCTCGTTCTGCCTATCGCAATCGAAGTTCTTCTTAGTTTTACACCTAGCTCGTTGACGAACCTAGTGAAATTCGACGATTACTTAACTTTCGTAACCCAACTGATTTTAGTTTTTGGGATTGCCTTTGAACTTCCAGTCTTTTTAATAGCGCTCAATTTAGCTGGTATCTTGAGCGGTAGATCCATCCTCCGTCCTTGGCGCTATGCAATCTTTGGAATAACTTTATTTTCAGCAATCGCTACACCAACTGGAGATCCAATCACATTGTTCTTCCTAGCTGGTCCGCTAATCCTGCTCTATCTGGCAGCGGGCGGAATCTCTTTGCTCGTAGATAAAGCACGTTTAAAGCGTAAAAACAGAAGCGAATAACCCAAGTGCCTAAGCCAATAACGATTGATGTTATGCCGCGTGCCCTGCGCACTTGGACGGCTTGATCATGACTACTCCGGCACAACGCTTTGCCGAGGCGAAAGCCCGCAATCTTCATCGATTAACAAATGAATTCCTCGGTAGATATCCATTCAGCATGGATGATTTTCAAATCCAAGGTTGCCAAGCGCTAGAGAATGGTAAATCAGTTTTGGTTGCGGCTCCTACGGGTGCTGGCAAAACTATCGTCGGAGAGTTTGCTGCATTCCTTGCAATGGAGTTGGGTAAGAAATGTTTCTATACAACTCCAATTAAGGCGTTATCGAATCAGAAATTTCAGGATTTATCTGCAATGTTTGGTGAATCCAACGTTGGGCTTTTAACCGGGGACACCAGCATTAATTCCGAGGCACCGATCGTAATCATGACAACTGAGGTCCTCCGGAACATGATCTATTCCGCGTCCTCAACACTGACAGATCTGCGCTACGTGGTTATGGACGAAGTTCATTATCTCGCCGACCGTTTCCGCGGCGCGGTTTGGGAAGAAATCTTGATTCATTTGCCGGAAAGTATCCAAGTTGCCGCTCTGTCAGCCACAGTTTCGAATGCTGAAGAATTCGGTGATTGGCTACAAACAGTGCGCGGTGAAATGCAAGTTATTGTTAGTGAATCCCGACCAGTGCCGCTGTACCAGCATGTCTTATTTGGTAATCGCCTTCTTGATTTGTTTTCATCTAGCACCAAAGTCAATCCGGAAATCCTGCGGTTAGAAAAAGAGTCTCTAAGATCAGTTCGCACGAAATACGGCAACAGTGGTGGAAAGAAAAATAGGCGAGATAGCTCACAGATAACGCCAACAATCAAAGCTCTTGGGCGAGCAGAAGTTATTGAAAAATTGGATCGCGAGGGCTTGCTCCCAGCAATAACATTTATCTTTTCAAGAGCTCAATGCGATAACGCGGTAAAACAATGTCTCGCTGCTGGATTACGACTAACAAATGCCGAAGAGCGATCTCAAATTCGCGAAGTAATCTCAGAGAAGACTAGGTCATTGCCGGAAGATGATCTGATCGTTCTCGGTTTTCATGAGTGGGTAGATTCATTGGAAAGAGGAATTGCTTCGCACCATGCTGGACTTCTACCAGCGTTTAAAGAGTGCGTTGAGGAATTGTTTCAGCGGGGATTAATCAAAGCAGTATTTGCTACCGAGACTCTTGCTCTTGGTATAAACATGCCGGCCCGGACTGTGGTCTTGGAGAAGTTAACTAAATGGAATGGCGAATCCCACGTATCGGTAACACCAGGTGAATACACCCAGTTGACTGGTCGCGCTGGGCGACGTGGAATTGATATTGAGGGTAACGCGGTAATACTTTGGAACAAAGATATCGATAGCGCTTCAGCGGCTGGCTTAGCATCAACCAGAACTTATCCACTAAAGAGCTCATTTAAACCAACCTACAACATGACTATTAATTTGATTTCGCAATTTGGTGCTGCTCGTGCACGAACTTCATTGGAGTCATCCTTCGCTCAATTCCAGGCGGATAAAGCTGTTGTTGGTTTAGCTCGTCAGATAAAGCGCAACAACGATGCAATCTCCGAGTTAGAAGAGGAGATTAGTTGCCACCTTGGAGACTTTGTGGAATATGCGCAGATTCGTTTCGAGATCAAGGAATTGGAGCGCGGACTTTCTACCAAACGACGAAAGGCGCGAGAGTTTGAAGAAGAGAAAATTGTTGATGCTAGAAAAGCTTTGCGAAACCATGCCTGTCATGGATGTAGTGACCGCGAAACTCATGCCCGCATCGCGGAGCGAGCAGATCGATTGCGACGAGAAAATAGTGGGTTAAGCGCTCGGGTTGCCAATCGCACACACGTTATCGCTCGGCGATTTGATTTGATAAAAGTAATGCTGGAAAAATTTGGTTATCTTAACAATGACGTAATCACCGCTAACGGAAAACTACTTTCGAAGATTTATGGTGAGACAGATATATTGATTGCAGAAATGATTCGTCGTGAAGCTTTCGGTCAACTTACTGCCGCAGAGCTAGTTTCAATTGTTTCGGTCTTCGTTTATGAAAGTCGAAAAGACGCTCCACCAAAACTGCCTAGAGGGCAGGTTGAAGAAGTGCTTTCGGATCTTGTAAAAGTTTGGATTGAAATCAACGACTTAGAGGTCGATTTAGGGTTGGAACCAATTCGTGAGCCCGATGCTGGCTTCTGCTGGGCATCATATAGATGGGCCAGCGGCCACTCTTTAACAGCAATACTTAAAGGGACTGAACTAACGGTGGGGGATTTTGTTCGTTCCATGAAACAGATAATTGATTTGCTCCGTCAGATTGCAATTGCTTCACCACATCTTTCGCCGATAGTTTCCGATGCTCTAGGAAGAATAGATCGCGGTGTTATCGCCTACGCAGGAGCTGTTGTATGACCTTAATGCTTTTAGATAGTGCATCGCTCTGGTATCGCGCATATTTCGGAATGCCAGACACACTGCTTTCACCAAGTGGAGAACCAGTTAATGCTATTCGAGGCTATCTAGACATGACTTCTAAATTGATATCGATTTACAAACCCAAACGATTAGTCGCATGTATCGAAGGTGATTGGCGTCCAAGTTGGCGAGTTGATCTATTTCCTGAATATAAAGCAAACCGCTTGGATGTCGAAGGCGAAGAGGAAGAGCCAGATACCCTCGGACCGCAAATTCCAATCCTTCTCGATTTATTGGAAGCCTTTAAAATTCCGATTGTTGGCGTTGATGATTACGAGGCGGACGATGTCATGGCTTCTTACACAGTTACTGAACCTGGACCGATAAAGATAGTCACTGGGGACCGCGATCTATTTCAGTTGGTTGACGACAAACGCAAAATATCTGTTGTTTATTTAGCTAAGGGAATAGCAAATCATGATTTAGTAGATTTACGTTGGATCGCGCAGAAGTATGACATCCCGGGGGAGAGGTATGCACTCTTTGCGATGATTCGCGGTGATGCTTCAGATGGATTGCCAGGTATTAGGGGAATCGGGGAAAAGGGTGCGGCTATTATCGCCAAGCAATTTGAAAACCTGGAAGAAGTTATGTTGGCAGCAAAGAACGATGATGAAAGATTAACTCCGAACGCTAGAAAAAAACTTCTGGAATCTGCTGAATACGCTCGAATCGCACCTAAATTAGTCCATTGCGCATTAGATGTTCCACTGCCCAAATTAGATATTGAATTACCAAAGCGCCCCGATAACTTGGATGAGATCTACCAATATCAGAAAGATTATGGTCTAGGAGCTAGCGTCGATCGTCTTATTGCAGCCCTTCAATGGTGACAGTATTTATTTCAGCATTTCTAGCAAGCGCTGCATTTGAGCCGATCGGTATTTGGTATGCCGCAATAGTTGGGTTCGCTTTATTTTTCCGAAAACTTCGAAGTTCAAAAAACCCACTACGACATAGCCTAATTTTCGGGTTCATCTTAAATGCGATAGTTCTTCATTGGAGCGGTAAGTATGTAGGTGCACTTCCTTGGTTGCTCTTGGCATCGTTGCAGGCAATTTTTTATCTTCCAATCGGGTGGATTTACTCAAGAACTCGCAGTCTTTGGTGGAGTGCATTAACTCTGCTTCTTATGGAGGAGTTGCGATCAAAGGTCCCATTTGGCGGCTTTGGTTGGACCCGTGTTGCATTCAGCCAAGTTGATTCACCAGCCTTACCGATAGTTTCATTGGGAGGTGCGCTAGCGCTCACGGCAGTCACGATTGCAACCGCGATCCTTCTGACACAGTTGCAACTAAGAAATCTTTTAACTGTCGCAGTGATTTTTCTAGCTGCCAATTTTCTACCAACCAATCCGGAGGGGAGTGGCTCCATTCGCCTTCTTGCAGTTCAGGGAAATACTCCTGAAGTAGGTTTAGATTTTAATTCAAGAGCTAAGGCGGTTTTCAATCTGCATCGCGATGCAACTCGCGAATTTTCAGAAGGAAGTTTTGACGCAATAGTTTGGCCAGAAAATGCAATTGACATAGATCCGAAACTTCATCCTGATGTTGCTGCTGACATAACTTCACTTACAAAAGAATTGGGAGCACCGCTTATAGCGGGTGTAGTTCAAAAGGGAGTGGGTGGCCCAGAAAATGCCTCCATAATGTATTCAGAGGAAGGCCTGCTTCAGAGTTCCTACATAAAGCGGGGACTAACGCCATTTGGTGAATATATGCCGTTCCGTAAATTAGCCGAATTCATAAGCCCACAAGCAGAGCGAGTTACAGATTTTATCCCAGGCGACAAACGGATAGTGCACCAAATAGCTGGAGAAAAAATAGGACCGATTATTTGTTATGAAATTATTTTGGATGGTCTCGTTCGAGATATGGCGCAGAATTCCAAGGCGTTGATAGTTCAAACAAATAGCGCAACATTTGCAAACACTTCTGAAAGTGCACAACAACTTGCGATTATGCGCATCCGCGCAGTCGAACATTCGCGACACATTCTGGCGGTTTCGACCGTTGGTATATCAGCATTTATCGATAATAATGGTCACGTAATCTCAAGGACTGAAGAGAACGAGAAATCTTTCCTCATTGGAGAATTGAAGCTCAACAACTACAAAACTATAAGTAGTCGGATTTTTCGATGACAGCTTCAAAGAAAATCGTGATACTTATTCCAACTTACAACGAAGCTGAAACCATATGTGAGTTAATTGATAAATTAGCCAAATGCCGGAACTATAGCCAATACAGATTTGACTTGGTTGTTATCGATGATAATTCACCGGATAAAACCGCAGATATCGTGGAGGAAATGCGCCTATCTTGGGTGCAACTTCTACGACGCCCGAAGAAAGATGGTCTGGGTGCGGCTTACCGTGCTGGTTTTTTGAAGGTATTGGGAGAGTCGCAATATTCCCATGTGATCACGATGGACGCAGATGGCTCTCACCGAGTAGAAGATCTTCCAGCACTGTTAATGTCGATGGAATCAAGCACTTCGAGTAAGTCCTTAGTTATAGGAACTCGTTGGATGCCAGGAGGCAGTGTTGTTAACTGGCCGAAATATCGGCAGTTACTTTCAAAATCAGGAACTAGATATGCAAAGTTTGCACTGGGAATGAATCTAAATGACCTTACTGGCGGCTTTCGAATATATAGTGCTGGTCTCTTAAACTCATTTGATTTCAATGACATGCATGCAACTGGATATTGTTTTCAAATAGAAATGGCTATGGCTGCAGATGCTGCCGGCGCTAAAGCTACACAGGTCCCAATAACCTTTGTGGAAAGAAGTAAAGGAAGCTCGAAAATGAACGGTTGGATCGCACTTGAGGCCTTCATATTCACTTCAAAGAATGGGATTAAGCGTCTTATCTCGAAATATAATCGCCGATAATCTACATTATGTCAGATTGAAGGTCTCAACCTTTAGTTGATTGCTAGCTCTGATATCGGCAAACAAGAGCAAACCAGGTTCCTATCCCCGTATACCCCATCTATTCGCCCAACTGTTGGCCAGTATTTACCTCGTGCACCTAAATCTGAATTATCGCCAGATGGAAATGCACCAACTTCGCGTGAATATTTTCGGTCCCATTCATTACGCATTAAATCTGAACTCGTATGAGGTGCAAAACGTAACGGTGATTCCTCAACAGTTATTTCTCCAGCTTCAATATCTGCTATTTCGGCACGAATCGAGACCATTGCACTTATAAACCGTTCCATTTCATTCAAATCTTCAGATTCAGTTGGTTCGATCATCAAAGTTCCTGCGACTGGGAAACTAACTGTCGGTGCGTGGAACCCGTGATCCATCAGGCGTTTAGCCACATCGTCAACACTGACACCAGTATTTTTGGTGATCTCCCTCAAATCAATTATGCATTCGTGTGCGATGTAACCATTTGCACCTCGGTAAAGAACTGGGAAATGTGGGTCTAACTTTGCTGCTAAATAATTCGCTGACAAAATCGCAACTTGAGTAGCTTTTGTTAACCCATCTCCCCCCATCATTCGAATGTAACCCCAGGAAATTGGCAGAATACTTGCAGATCCAAACGGTGCAGAACTAACTGGTCCAGGACCGGTTGCAGGACCGGCAGAGATATCGAGTGGATGATTTGGCAGGAAAGGTGCGAGGTGTGCCTTTGCGATTACTGGACCGACTCCTGGGCCACCTCCCCCATGTGGGATGCAGAAAGTTTTGTGAAGATTTAAATGCGAGACATCTGCCCCAAATTTTCCGGGTTTAGCTAATCCAACGAGAGCATTCAAGTTTGCGCCATCGATGTAAACCTGTCCCCCGGCATCATGAATCAATCCACAGATTTGGGTTATTGCTTCCTCGAAAACCCCGTGTGTAGATGGGTAAGTAACCATAAGAGCAGCTAATGAATCTGTATATTGCGCAATTTTTGCTTTCAGATCCTCGACACTTACATTGCCCTGTTCGTCGCATGCGATGACCACAACCTGCATTCCAGCCATAACTGCACTAGCGGCATTCGTTCCATGGGCGCTCGATGGAATTAAGCAGATATTGCGATGTTCCTCATTCTTTGAATCTAAATAATTTCGGATAGCTAATAAACCTGCGAACTCACCTTGAGAACCAGCGTTCGGTTGCAGTGACACGGCGTCGTAGCCAGTAATTTCAATCAACCATTCTGATAATTGATTGACTAACTTACGAATTCCCGCGCTCTGATTCGAAGGTGCAAAAGGATGCAAACTAGAAAATTCTGGCCAAGTTACCGGAATCATTTCAGTTGTTGCATTTAACTTCATTGTGCACGATCCGAGTGGAATCATTGTCCGGTCTAGCGCCAGGTCGCGATCTGCGAGATTGCGCAGGTAACGCAGCATTGAAGTTTCTGAGTGATATGAATTAAAAAGTGGGTGTTGCAAAAATGATGAATTTCTAACCATTAAGGTATCTATAGGCACCGAAGAGTTCTTAGTGAGATTTGTTTTTAACGCACCAGCAATTATCTGCATTTCCTCATGTGTTATCGTCTCGTCAAAAGTTAAACCAATAGTCCTCTCATCAAGTATTCGGACATTAAAACCTGAAGCAAACAAATCAGTTGAAATCTTTTTAGCGGCTACCTCGGTAATTGTGAAGGTGTCAAAAATTTCGCCCTTAGTTACATTCAAGCCTTCAGCACTCAGAGCATCGCGCAAATTATTAGCGTTATTTCTAATCTCATTCGCAATTCGATTTAAACCCTTTGGTCCATGCCACATTGCGTAGAACGCTGACATAACCGCAAGGAGAACTTGAGCTGTGCAAATATTTGATGTCGCCTTATCGCGCCTAATATGTTGCTCGCGGGTTTGCAGTGCAAGACGAAGTGCTCGATTTCCATGAGAATCTAAACTCTGACCTACTAACCGGCCTGGCAGTGAACGTTCCAGTCCGCTTCGCACCGACATAAATCCGGCATGCGGTCCCCCGAATCCCATCGGAACTCCGAAACGCTGCGCTGAACCAATAGCGATGTCTGCGTCAACATCGGATGGTGTTCTGTAAATTGTTAGCGCTAACAGATCGCAAGCGACAATCGCCAACGCAGCTTTCTCGTGAATTGCAGCTACCAATGGTTGCAGGTCGTTTACTTCACCCGTGCTCGCAATTTGCGCAAAGATCGCGCCAAACACTGGTTCCTTAACTTCTGAAATCACCGATAGTTTTGGCTCAATTTCGATGACGACAATCTTCAAAGGTGCAGCTCTGGTAGCAATTACTGCCTTGATTTGAGGATGCAAACCTTTATCTACTAGAAATACTGCCTCATCTCCCCCCTGCCAAACTCTTCTAGCAAGTGTCATTGATTCAGCAGCCGCAGTAGCTTCATCAAGCATTGATGCGTTAGCAACATCCAAGCCAGTTAAATCGGTTACCACTGTTTGGAAAGCAAAGATTGCCTCTAACCGACCTTGCGAGATCTCAGGTTGATATGGCGTATACGCGGTATACCAAGATGGATTTTCCAAAACATTACGGAGAATTACTGGCGGCGTAATCGTTCCAAAATACCCCAGACCAATTAAAGATTTCGCGACTATATTTTCATCTGCTAATTTACGAAGTTCTGCTATCGCGGCGACCTCAGAGGCTGCAGCCGGAAGAGTATTTGCGATTTTTTCAGTGAGAGCAATATTCTCCGGAACAACTTTGCCAATGAAATCTAATAAGTTTGTTTCACCAAGGGCGCCGAGCATCGAGTTTAGTTGCGCGTCATCCGGACCGATGTGTCTATCCGCGAAATTCGAACGAACCAAACTCATTAATACTCTCCCCTAAACTTGTGGAGCAACGACTCCGATTCCTAGGGGAAGGAAAAAATTTATGCTAACTTGCGCTTTCGTCGATCTGAAAGCTCATCATTAACAGTTCCAATTGTAGAACCACCTACTACGCTTTCTCCAGTTGAAATATTCTCACCCTGAAGATTTGCAAGTGAGCCCTCTACTTCGCTCCAAACTTTACCAATTGCAATTCCAAATACACCCTGACCGCCTTGTAGCAAGTCAACAATTTCATCAGCACTTGCGCACTCGTAAATTGTCGCGCCATCACTCATAAGCGTCATTCGCTCTAAATCATTTACACCGCGCATACGAAGGTGTTCTACGGCAGAACGTATGTTCTGTAGCGATACTCCGGTATCAAGCAATCTCTTTACAATCTTTAAAACTAAGATGTCACGAAAACCATAAAGTCGTTGTGAACCTGAACCACTTGCACCTTGAACACTTGGTTCAACAAGCCCGG
>CANLTP010000004.1 GCA_947494085.1 Actinomycetota bacterium
CATTTGCATCAACCGAAGCGACGCCGCTCAAATCTAAAGTAATTCCATTTTCGGTTTCAGTCGGATTCTCTGGGGCAACTGTCAGGGCTGGCAAGTTATTGGGCACCGAGACGAATTGGTCGAAATTTCCTTGGGCATAGGTCGTATCGACACTGCCAATGAAGACAATAAAGAAAGCGGCGCTAAGAACCAGCTTCGTCGATCTAAAAATCTTGTTCATCTCACCCTTCCTCTCTAACCTTTTCTAACCTTTTCTAACCTTTTGCAAAAATTCCGGACAAGCAACAGCAGCCCAAACTGGGCTAGTTACTTGGGGGAAGGGCAAAACCATCCCATCCGGGAAGTGCATGGGCAAATTTAAAGGCGTGTGAGTCGCAAAAAAGATATTAATCACAGGAAAGTGCGCATCTAAAAGTGCAGGTCAGATACCGTGATGTCCGATTTGACCGATTTGACCGTTATTGGGTTTTACTGGCTGAAGTTGACCGGTTCTTCCAACATTTCGGTTACAAGAGCCGCAATTGGCGAGCGCTCTGACCTGGTCAAAGTGATGTGGGCGAAAAGTGGATGTCCTTTTAGGGACTCAACCACGGCTACGACACCGTCATGACGGCCAACTCGCAAGTTATCTCGCTGGGCAACGTCGTGAGTCAGGATCACTCTCGAGTTCTGCCCGATTCTAGAGAGCACGGTTAGCAAAACTCCACGTTCAAGTGACTGGGCTTCATCAACAATGACATAAGAATCGTGGAGCGAGCGCCCACGGATGTGAGTCAGGGGCAGAACTTCGATTAACCCGCGATCAATAATCTCATCGATGACTTGCTGGCTTACTAACGCACCCAAAGTATCGAAAACCGCCTGGGCCCAAGGCGACATCTTCTCGTTCTCGCTCCCCGGAAGGTAACCAAGTTCCTGGCCACCAACTGCATAGAGCGGGCGGAAGATTACAACTTTCTTGTGGTGACGCTTTTCTAGAACCGCCTCTAACCCAGCGCTCAGTGCAAGTGCGCTCTTTCCGGTTCCGGCGCGACCGCCCAAAGAGACGATGCCAACTTCATTGTCCAAAAGTAAATCCAAAGCGACCCGTTGTTCGGCGCTTCGACCATGCAGACCAAATGCGGTGCGATCACCACGAACTAGTTGCAACTGTTTATCTGGCATAACTCGGGCTAGGGCGCTTCCCTTATCCGAGTGCAGAACGATTCCGGTATGGCATGGATGGGTCTTGCCTAATTCATCGGCGACCCTGCCGCTTTCATATAAAGCATCAATAACATTTCCGCCAACGGTTGCCTCGACCATTCCGGTCCAACCACTAGTCAGCGCAAGTTCGGCGCGATACTCCTCGGACTTAACTCCGACCGAAGAAGCCTTTACGCGAAGCGGCAAGTCCTTGGTTACAAGAACAACATCTCTGGATTCGGCCATCATATTTCTGGCTATTGAAAGAATTCTTGAATCATTTGAGCCATCGCGCAAGAAGCCGGATGGCAGGGAGGATGAATCCGAGTGGTTTAGCTCAACCCGGAGTGTTCCGCCTTCTTTATTTAATTTAATATCTTCATCGAGTCGGCCATGTTCAATTCGCAGGTCATCAAGGGTGCGAAGAGCGGCCCGGGCAAAGTAGCCAAGTTCTGGATGATCTCGTTTAGTTTCTAGCTCACCAATAACTGTGATTGGGATGATTACTTCATGTTCGGCAAATCTTGTAAGTGCTGCGGGGTCTGCGAGTAAAACGCTGGTATCTAGAACATAGGTCTTTCTTTTGGCCAATTGGCACTCGCATTCTTTTTTAGTTTTATCTTGGAGGTTATTCCTGGTGTCTAACCCGGTGGATAAAAGGTAAAACCATAATGAGAACCAAGCCCTGCGACACGCTTATTTCAATAGTAAATTTATAACTAACTTTTAATTGAATTTTTTACTTACCAAAGCGGCGGTTGCGTTGTGAATATGCCCGAATTGCCCGCAAGAAGTCGACCCTTCTAAAGTCTGGCCAATAGGCTTCACAGAAATAGAACTCGGAATGTGCGCTCTGCCACAGTAAGAATCCGCCAAGGCGCTGCTCTCCTGAAGTTCGGATAACTAAGTCCGGATCTGGAAGGCCAGCGGTATAAAGGTGGCGGCCAATTTCATCAACGCTAATTAAGCCAGCGATTTCAGCGGCGTTCTTATCAGCATTTGCTGGTGCGGTAATTATTGATTTAACGGCGTCAGCAATTTCGCTACGTCCGCCATATCCAATTGCCACATTGATTAAGACGCCCTTAATTCCCTTGGTCTTGCTGGCCACATCATTTAATTGATCAACCATTTTTCTTGGTAGCAGCTCCATGGATCCAACAGGTCGGATCTCCCAACGTCTGCGACTTGCTAAATCATTCACGGTATCCGAAATGATTTCGAGCAATGGTTCAAGTTCTGCGGGAGGTCTAGATTGATTCTGATTTGATAGCAGCCAGATTGTTAAGACTTCAACCTTAGATTCTTCACACCAATCCAGTAAATCAATTATCTTCTCAGCCCCAGCTTTGTGTCCGCGAGCGGTTGAAGTATCGCCGTCAGCTGCTGGATTTGCCTTCGACCATCTACGATTTCCGTCGAGAATTACTCCAACGTGGTGTGGGGTCTGGGTGAAATCTAAATTTGCAAATATCCGACGCTCATAGAGCGGATACAAAATCGATTTGATCGCCGGCTTTAGATAGGCCTTCATTACTTAAGTGAATTAAATTCTCGAAGGGCTCGACGTTCGGCAACAAAGGATGCGACTGGCAGCGTTCCAGCAAGGATTAATAGGACCGTGCTTTTAAAAGATTTGCCAGCCTTTAAACAATAATGGAATGCCGCAAAAACATAAATTGGATAAGTAAATCCATGAAGCAGAGAGATCCAACTTACATATTCATATGCATCTTTGAAGATCAGATAATGAATTGGAATGCTTACGAACCAGAGTAATAACGACATAACACCTGCGTAAATTGCCATAATTCGAAAGCGGATCATCGCTCCGTTAAGTGCAGCTTGGCGTGGATTCAATTCATTCATGCTTTAACTTTACCGCCCCTCTCCTGACAATTTGGCGCTCTTTCATCGAATTATAGAACGGCGCAAATAGAACGAGTATGGCCATCAGCCACCAGACGAAGACGTATGAGATGTGTTGCCAATAATAACCAGGGACTTTTGATTTAAGTTGTGGCGCCGGAATTCGAGTTGTCAGTATTTCTTGCCCAAGTCTTGTCTCTTCAGCGGTTGCTACGACATAACCATCAAATAGCGAGAGCGAAGTTTCTCCGACAATTAGCGCTGGATCGATTCTCGAAATCTCGCCTTCTCTGGCCTTTGCCGAATCTGAGGTTTGTCTTGGATATAGCCGACCCTCTATTTTTACTTTTCCAATGATCTCTTGATTCTCTAAACTCTCAACTCCGCGCACAACTAAAATTCCGCGATTGCCAGAAAGCTCGAGCAACCTAACTTCTAAATCTGTGGTTAATTTCTTGCCATCTGTTAACAATTCTTGATCTGGTGCAATAAATATCTCACGGTAATTTCCACTCAATTCTACGAGCCGATTTATTGCACTCGGTTCTAAGTTTGAAGTTACCGAAGCGATACTCTCTAAATCGACCCGCGGAATATCAGGAACAAATCGCTTAGCAACTTTGACATCATGTGCTCGATCTAATTGCCAATTACCTAATCCGATAAATGTAACTGAAAGAATTATTGCCACAATAAGTTGGGCGATGAATCCTTTACTTCTCTTCATTACGGTCTAATAATTTTTTGTTTCGGCGGTAAAAACTCCACAGAAGCAGAGAGACAGCAGAAACCAGGAAAATCATTGTTAGTGAGCCTGCTACCCCCACGTCAATCGTTGTTCTACCGTTCATATGCAGATTGTAATGAGATTACGTAGACTTGCACCCATGACCGAGCCGATTGAAAACGACCCATATCTGAGAGCAAGATATGGGATTTCTAAGGCCAGATTTTCCAGATTTCCCAATTGGCTAATTACTGCAATCCTGATTTCCGTAATTGGCGGCGGCTGGTTGTTATGGACCGCAAACCATTACACCTATCCAGAGATCAAATCGACTCTGATTTCATTTCGTGAAGTTGATGCCAAGAACATTGAGATTAGATATTCGATAGAAATCAAAAATCCGAATTCACAAGTCATCTGCCGTCTGGCTGCGCGAGATTACGAATTAAACATTGTTGGCCAGATAGATGACGAAATCCCGCTCGGCACAAAAAGTGCCACAAGAATTGTTCAAATTCCTACTCGATTAGCAGCGGTTAACGCTCAGATTGAATCTTGCTCAACTCTTTAGGGAAACTCCCTGAATCAAAAAGACCTGTAAACTTCTCGTCTTATGGCTATCGAACCTACTCAAACCTGGCTGACCCAAGAAGCTGCTGACCGCCTTGCCGCGGAATTAGCTGAACTTGAAGGTCCACGTCGCGCAGATATTGTTAAGAAGATTGAGGCTGCCCGCGCTGAAGGTGACTTGAAAGAGAATGGTGGTTATCACGCCGCTAAAGATGAGCAGGGCAAGACTGAGGCAAGAATTCGCCAACTAAAGCACATGCTGGAAAATGCTCATATCGGAAATCCACCAGCTGGTGAATCCGGTTTTGTTGGTCTTGGAATGTTAGTCACTGTTGATATTGCTGGCGATGAAATGAAATTCCTTCTTGGATCACGTGAAATTGCAAGTGGCGATGTCGATGTTTACAGCGAAAAATCACCGCTTGGTGCCGCAGTTCTAGGTGCAAAAATTGGTGACACCGTTACATACACAGCGCCTAATGGCCGTGAGATTAGCGTTGCAGTTTTAGAAGCTCAAAACTTCTTCTAGCCCGTTTTTTAGATTACTTACTTACCCTTACATACTTGCGCACGCTTATTGGCGCAAAGATTGCAACAAGTAAAACCATATAAATAAGGGACATCAGAATTGGATTCTGGCTTGGCCAAGAATTGGCAGTTGCTCCAAAAATATTCTCAGTTCCAAATAATTCACGGCAGGCAGCAACCATCGTCGATACCGGATTCCATTCGGCAAAATACTGCAAAACCTTTGGCATTCCAGTTGTTGGTGCAAAGGCATTTGATAAGAAGGTGAGTGGAAATACCGTCATGAAAACTAAGTTTTGAGCTACCCGTTCTTCACGAACAGATAAACCAATTAAAACTCCGATCCATGACATTGAATAACCAAATGCCAACAAGAACAAGAAGCCGAGAAAAATCTTTACCGGGCCGCTGCTTGGTCGCCAACCAACTAGAAATCCAACTAGTCCCATAACGATCAGTGTTACAACATTCTGCAAGGTGTCGCCAACAGTGCGCCCAATAACAACTGCAGATCTTGATATCGGCAGTGATCTAAAGCGATCAATCAAACCCTTCTGCATATCGGCTGCAAGGCCAACTGCTGTCGCAGCTAGGGTGAATGCAACTGTTTGCACGAAGATGCCAGGCATCAATAATTGAACATATCCACCGTCAACACCTGAATCGATTGCGCCACCAAAAACGTAGCGGAATAGCAGAACAAACATCGCTGGCTGAATCGTTGCGAAAATTAAGACTTCAGGAATCCGGATCATCTGAAGTAATTGGCGTTTAGTTATTACCAAGAAATCACTTACGCTTTGCAGCATTTTTTCCTCCCACTACTTCTTCGGTAACGACTTCAGCAACATGGCCGGTCAAAGAGATAAACACATCATCTAGTGAAGGTCGCTTCAAGCCGATATCTAGCGGATGAATTTTGGCATCATCCAAAAGACGAAGCACTTGAATCAATGAAGCACTTCCATTGCTTACCGGCGCAGATATTCTGCGAATTCCTGTATCGACCGTTGGTGTTGTTCCAGAAACTTGCTCTACTAATCTTGTTGCAACAGCAATTTGATCAACTTCAACAGTTATCTCAAGCCGTTCACCACCAACTTGATTCTTTAATTCATCTGCTGTGCCTCGAGCAATCACTTTTCCGGTATCAATTACTGCAATCGAATCTGCAAGGTGATCAGCTTCCTCTAAATACTGTGTTGTTAAAAGCAGAGTAACGCCGCCTTTAACAAGTTCGTCAATTACATCCCACATCTCCATACGGCCACGTGGATCTAGCCCAGTTGTTGGCTCATCTAGGAATAGCACTTTTGGCTTAACAATCAAAGAGGCTGCTAAATCCAAACGTCTGCGCATGCCTCCGGAGTAAGTTCTAATCGGGCGCTTTGCTGCATCGGTAAGTGAGAATTTTTCAAGTAACTCTTCAGCTCGTTTTTTCGATGCGGCTGAATTCAAATGATACAAACGCCCAAACATAGTTAAGTTATCCCAACCAGTTAGCGTTTCATCTAGCGCTGCATATTGCCCAGATAATCCAATTATTTTTCGAACCTCGTCTGGATGTTTTAAAACATCGATTCCTGCGACAGTTGCACTTCCACTATCTGGTGTTAAGAGAGTTGCTAGAACTCGAACTGTTGTTGTTTTTCCAGCACCATTTGGACCAAGTAGGCCAAGAACTGTTCCTTCTTCAACTTCAAGACTTAGACCATCAAGAGCTTTTACTGCACCCTTGTCATACGTTTTAACCAAATCCTGAGCGATGATCGACTTCATAGCCTCACCTTATTGCTTGATTGCTTGGGTCGCATAGTAAACTCACAATTATGTCTGAAAAAATCCCCAAAGTCATTCAAATGAGTAAAAAGAATAATAATCCGCTGCTGCCGAGAGAAGTCTATGTTCTCTCGTCAGTAGCGTTTTTTGTTGCTCTTGGTTATGGAATGGTGATTCCTGCTATCCCACTCTTTGCTAAATCTTTTCAAGTAAACAATGCACAAATTGGTGCAATCATTTCGGCTTTCGCACTCGCTCGATTCGCTATGGGACTTCCTGCTGGAAAATTAATTGATATTTTCGGCGAACGTCGTGTTCAAACAACTGGCCTGGTTCTCGTTGCGATTTCATCTTTTGCATCTGGCTTGGCTACAACCTATTGGCAATTACTTATATTCCGAGCACTTGGTGGAATTGGCTCAGTCATGTTCTCGGTATCAGCTAGCTCACTCTTAATGAGATCGGTTGATGACAGCATCAGAGGCCGGGCACAATCAACATATAACGGTGGCTTTCTTATTGGTGCGGTTGCTGGACCAGCTTTTGGTGGACTGCTTTCCGTAATTTCACTTCGAGTTCCATTCTTTGTTTATGCATTCACCTTGGCCGCCGGCGCATTTGTTACATCCTTCTTCTTATCTGAAAAGCGGCTTGGTAAATCAATTAAGAATATTCAAGATCCAGAGGATCGAATCCTTCTCAAAGATGCGCTTAAGAGTTATCCATTTTTGGCAGCGATGTCGGTTTCATTCTTAGCAAACTGGGTTCTATTTGGAATGCGAAATACAATTTTGCCACTTTTTGCCGAGGAAAAACTTGGTGCATCAAACTCAACAATTGGACTTGGTTTCACAGTGGCCGCGATAGTTCAAGGAATCGCTCTGGTTTATGTTGGAAAAATTGCAGATTTTCGTGGCCGTAAATTTGCACTAATGCTTGGTTCGTTTGTAATTCTCTCTGGTATCGCCACAGTAATTGTTTCTTCAAACTGGTGGTACTACTTCCTTGCAATGGCTCTCTTTGGAATCGGTGGTGCATTCGAGAGCACATCAGCATCGTCAGTAGTCGGAGATTTGTTTGGTGGAAAAGGTGGCCGCGTAATTGCGTTATTCCAAATGGCCGGAGACTTCGGACTCATCATCAGCCCGGTATTACTTGGCTGGTTGGTCGATGCGCATTCATACCGCACGGCATTCATAGCAACAGCAGCAGTGTTTTCATTAACACTGCTGCTGGTAGCAAAGATGCCCGAGACTAGAAAGTTAAATCAAGAAGCGACTAGAAAGTTAAATGAGGAAATCTAGTCTTTATTAATCACGACGAAGAATTGAGATCAAACGCAATACTTCAAGATATAACCAGATAACGGTAACCATCAGCGCAAAACCTGCACGCCATGATTGTTCTTGTGGTGCGCCACTAGCAATCATCTTTTCGATCTGATCGAAATCTAGAACGAGGAAGAATGTTGCAAGCAATACACCAGCAACTGCAAGTAGTGGACCGAATCCTGATAGACCGTAAAGTCCCATTCCATTACCAAGTCCGAAGAAGGATCCAATCAAAGATCCGACTGCAAGAATTAAATATCCGAAGAATGCAGCCATCATTACGCGAGTGAACTTAGGTGTTACACGAACTCGCTTGCTCTTGTATGCCCAAAGAACTCCGGCAATTGCAGCCATTGTGGCAACAAGTGCTTGACCAACAATTCCGTCATAAGCAGCTTCATACATCTGGCTGAGAGTTCCAAGTGCTAAACCTTGAAGAGCTGCATAAGTGATTGTTAAGCCAGGCTTAACTTTCTGTGAGAATGAAAGATATAAGCCGAGTCCCATTGCGCCAAGGAAACCAATAAGAAGTGCGCCACCGCCAAGTTTCAATGTCCAAGCAAGACTTCCAACGCCGACCAAAACAACAAATAGAAGTGCGGTGCGTGCAACAACATCATCGATTGTCATTCGACCTGTGCGCACTGAAGATGCAGCAGGTGAGTTATAAAGATCGTTCAATTCTTCTGTTGATGGTGCGACTGCGGTTCCGCCACGATTTTCGATTGCGGCATATCCGCGTTTGAAAACTGGGTTCGAACTTTGCATTATTTCTCCTGTTAGCTAGTTGGGTAGCCGGCTAAGCCGGATGTCATAAGGATAAACAGTTTTTTGCCCTTTGCTATTCCAACTACTCAAATTGTTGCGAAAATCTGTGCTCAGTTACTTAGAGAACCCTTAGAAAACTGAAGGGTTACGTCCCTTGGGTCCAGACAGGTTTTCACCGGTCGGGATCGGCCCCATTAATTCCTGGTTAAGTAGCCCCAAGCCAAGGAAGCTGCGATGGCTACCCAAATTTGATACGGAACAAGTAGAAGTCCCATTACTAGCGAAGCTTTGAACGTTAAGTAAAGAACAGGAATAGTTAGAAGCGTTGCTAATACCAATGCGATTGTTGCGAATGTGAAGTTGTGTGGGACATAGAACTGATAAGCCCAAGTAAGTGCTGCGGCAATACTTAACCCAAAGAAAACCAGCCAGGAGATATTCTGTAATCGAGTTAAAGACTTTGATACTTGATATGAAGCAACACCTAAAACTATAAAGTTATAAGGCCAGATAATTCCAATAAAAGCGCTAGGAGGCTGCCACGGTGGTCTGTTTAGAGTTGAATACCATCCGGGTGATGAAGAAACCCAAATTCCTGAGCCAAAGGCATAGATAAATACAAAGAGAATTCCTAAAGCCGCCATAATCATTTTGAAGTCCACAACAGAACTTTAGCGCTGAACAAAATAATCATTTAACTTTGGTGCGACATCAGTGTGGGTGGTGTTGAAACGACTGGACTTGCCTTAGCGCGAAGTGTTGTGCTCCAGCTGGATTGCTCGCCGCTTAAGTAGCTCACTGTAATCCTTACTGCGTGGTCTCTTGGAGGGAGCAAGATTTCACAAAATTCCCCTGGAGTAGGAGCTATTAAACAACCAACACGCCACACACCTCCCGTTAAAGATTGTTCACTTTGTAAATCAAAAACCCATACATTAACTCTCCTAATATTTATAAGTTGTTGTTGAGAACTGTCTAGGCCAGACCAAGCAACCTTCAACTTACCTGAAACGAAAGTAAAGTCAGATGTCCGCAAGAGAGGCACAGACATAGATGGGCTTATTGTTGGCTGTGTTGTTGGCTTTGGAGAGATTGACTGCAAAGGTGTCGGAGTTGCAGGTTTAGCGATAGTCACACCCTTGTTCCAAATAAACTTTGATCCTTTTTTAATGCAAGTAAATTCTTTACCGCCAGATACTTTGACTTGTCCTGGAGACTTGCAAACAGCTCCCGCTTTTATTGCAGCATTAGCAGGAGATCCTGTTGTAATTAACGCTAAGCCCAGAATAATTGAGGCAATTTTTTTCATTTTTACTTTTCCTACTTCTTCTTATATCCAACCGGGCATTTTGGTTTCTTGCCAATTACTTTGAGAGAACTCTTGCCTTTGAGGCAGGTAATTGAAATGTCCTTAGGAACACGTTTGGTGGCCACTTTATCTGCAGCCACTTTATCTGCAGCCACTTTATCTGCAGCCACTTTATCTGCAGCCACTTTATCTGCAGCCGCTTTCTCTGCAGCCGCTTTCTCTGCAGCTGTAAGTTCTCTCATTTCAAAGTTCGCAATATTAGTCCAGCCTGAAATTGGTTCCTCGATGGAGTGTTGGCCAACCGTATCTGTCAAAACTAAAATTAGACGATATTTGCCGAGTGGGTTTGTTTTATCAGTTGGAACTTTACATTTCCAATAACCATTTTTTCTATCTCCTGAAGTGAGAAAACAATTCGAAAAAAATATAAATAATTTTGGGTATTCCAGAGACCGATACGAAGCAACAGGACCAATTAAATCTAGTCCAACATCATCTGTTGCCCGAAAAATAATTTCTATGGCCTCACCTGCAATTACTGAATTAGGAGCCTTCAAAGTCGCATAATCTATGGCTGGTGGAGAGTCTGCGGCATAAACATAATTATTAGATTGAGATCCAATAAAAATGAAAAAAACTACGAATTTGACTATCCTAATCACGGCTAAATTCTAATTACAAATGCTTTTTTATGTCCGATTTAGCAAATATATTTATCCGCTTTTTTGCATACAGCACGCGTAGGGGCAACCAAATCAAGGGTTCCAGCGCTTACTAATAAAAATTCCGTCTGTCATACTAGAGATTCCGTCAGAGTTTGTAAGCGTGACTTTACAAACCAACCATAGACTACGTAACTTATTAATATTTTCAGCAGTAAATGTGAAATTTTCTCCGGTCCCTAAGAGTTCGCGATAGCTTGCGGCATCAACTGGCCGTGTTCCCTTTGCGGAAGACCACCACTCAACCAAGGTGTTATCGACTTCGGGTGTTGCAAAGCGTTTAAAACTACACTTTGCAGCCGAACCATTTACTGCATCAAATGCAGTTCTATCTGGAAATGTGCTGATACCACTCACGGTTACGGATAAAATTTGGGGGGGATATTTATAAGTAGGTGTTGGCCTAGGCGTGAGCGTTGGCTTTGGTATCGTTGGTGACGATTTTAACTTTATGGTTTTAACAACAGTCCACCAACCATCTATTTCTCCGCTACTTTTCGTTCCTAAAGTGTCAGTTACAAAGGCTAAAACTCGATAATTACCAGGTTTATGTTTAGGTGGAATAGACAATTCTGCTGAATATCTGCCGCTTCTGCTTCCGTTGCCAAGTTCAGTAAACAGTTCCGCAAGATTTATCTCAGAGACATCTTTGTTAGCCGAATTAATAATTTTAAAGTAAACATTTTGAATTCCAAATTTAGCACTTACCGCGACCGAGATTGAGAATTGTTCGTTAGTGATGACGTTATCTTGGGAAATTTGACCTGAGTTTTTAACTATAAATGGTTTTTGAGGTGCAACTTTCATTGATTTAGAGTTTATGGAACTTGTTTTAGTCGCTGCAATTACTGGGGTTAGAGTAGTTAGGATCAAGCTGCCACAAAAGAGTGTAATTAGTGTTATGACCGATGATTTGCGCATATTCAAAGTGTACTTACAATTCCATTCTGGGTATTTCATTTAGCAAATATTTTTATTCACCCTGTATACATATAGCGAGCGTGAAAATTAACAACCTGGGGTCTGTTCTAGTCCAATGGCAGAGACAGATGGAGGGCGAGCTACTTCTTCTTGTACCCAGCAGGGCACTTGGGGGTAACGTCAGTGACCTTCTTAGTTACTTTCCCTTTAATGCAGGTGATAGTGGTTTTCTTAAGATTTGGAACAGTGACTGTTTTTTTCGTTGAGGTAATTGGAGCAGTCTGTTGTGCCACAAAAGCCTCTGCCTCTTTTATCAAATCTAAGTGCTTATAAACTGGTGAAAAGTGTCCAAAAGAATTGGGTTTATTTCCAAGAGAACCACTGGCGCCACAAGCGTAACCTTCATTTCCATCTAGCCCCATTCCAAGGTAAATCCTTTCACCTTTATAAATCGTTGTAATTGGTCCACCTGAATCACCAGGGCAACCTTGAGGATTTGAAATAAATCTTTCATTGGCCATCTCGCTCATTTTTTGTGAGTCCATCCAAGAAGACAATACCGGCGATAATTTCATCACATTCATTCTTGGAAACTCACTTGTTCTCTGGTTTGGATTTTGCCAGTCTTTCTTGCAAGGGGGAGATTGACCAGGTGCACAACGATCCCGATACTCACCATAACCGTGGAATTCCACCTCAGCCTTGGCTTCGACAAGTTCTTGATTAATCTCGGGTGTTATTAACTTGCCAGGCACCATAGGCACTAAATCTCTCTCCAGTACGTAAATGACAAAATCGTTTATAGCACCACCGCTTGGGATTGTCTTGAAATCTGCTAAAAATAATTTCACAACCTTTACTCTGCCACTACTATCTTTTGCGGATGAATTGGGCTTGCCGACTGTGAATATCCCTAGCTCTTTATAAATGAGATTTCCGTTACTGTCGAAATTATAATGAGAGTGTGCGGCAGAAAAAACAATTCGTGATGAGTACAAATAACCGGACCAACTGGCCGCATCAAAAGGACCACCATATATCGGCACCACTCTTGGATTATCAAGATTTACCGGTGCATCTAAGCCAGCATTGGCAGGAGTGATCGAAGGTATTAGAAGTATCGATGCAAGCACAGCTGTTATAAATTTGCTTCTCACCACTTTAGGGTAAGAGGCGTAGGAGATAAGAGCAATAGCTTTCTAATGAATCTTAAGCCACTGAATATATCTCAAGTGCTATAGCGCCCGCGTATAAGCTAAGAATTAATAACCCCAGGTCTGTTCTAGTCCAATGGTAGAGACAGATGGAGTGCGAGCTTTGCTCGAGCGCAGATGCTCTGTTCTGAGATTCATCGAGGATCAGAGCATCGCCTTCAAATCCTTCACGGCAAATGTGTATGAATTATGAATTAGTTGTAAAAGTAATCTTTAAAAAATTATTGGAACGTGAGATGATTTACGCACGAAGTTAAGTAGCGACTACGCACAGATGGTGCCCCCGGTCGGACTCGAACCGACACTGGAAGGATTTTAAGTCCTCTGTCTCTGCCATTGGACTACGGGGGCCAATTAGGAAAGCGTCAGTCTAGTGCCCAAGCCATTCCATCCAAAATATCGGATTCTGATGCAACAAATTCAGTTGCTCCTGTTGCCACCATTACTCGGGATAAAACAAGTGAACCTGCTGCGATTACTTCAATGCGGCCCGGATGCATATAGCCGAGTGCTGCGATTTCTTCGCGTGACATAAGTGAGAACATTTGTGCGATTTCAATAACTTTTGCTGCAGGAATTCTAGATAAATGAATTGCATGACGATCGTATTCGTTAAGGCCTAGTGCTGCTGCAGCGACTGTTGTTGCGGTGCCGGCTACTGCAATTAAAGTTTTGGCTTCTTTGATTGGAACGATGTAAGCAGCATCTGCAATTGCTTCATCGATATCTTGAATTGCTTTCTGGATTGCAAGTGGATCCTGTGGCGCTTTGTTTAGATGGCGCTCGGACATCCGAACACAGCCAATGTTTACTGACTTGGCATATTCAACTTCTGTTGTGCCAAGAACGAATTCAGTTGATCCACCACCGATATCAACAACAAGGTATGGCGATTCGGTATGGACTAAACCTTTTGTGGCGCCGATAAATGAGAGCGCTGCTTCTTCGGTGCCAGGAATAACTTCTGGTTCGATTCCAAGAATTTCGCGCACCCCATCAATAAATAAATCTCTGTTGCTGGCATCTCTCGTTGCTGATGTGGCACAGAAGCGAATCTTTTCAACGCCTTTGGTTGCAATGATTTCGGCATATTTTCTGGTTGCAGCAAGGGTGCGTTCAATTGCTTCGGGATCAAATTTTCCGGTTGCATCTACACCTTGACCAAGGCGAACGATTTCCATTTCGCGAGTAATCTCTTGGAAATTATCACCATTGATATCAGCGATTAAAAGGCGGATGGAATTAGTTCCACAATCAATTGCGGCTACGCGACTCATTTAGTTTCCTCATTACTTGCAACACATGGATCACTTAGCCACCATTTTGGTAGCGCAGCTAAAGCTTCATCGCCTAGCGGATTTACTCCGGGCCCAGCGCTGAGTGAATGAGCCACGAGTGAGTGTAAACATTTAACGCGATCTGGCATACCACCTGCTGTGATTCCCTTAACTTCTGGGACATCCATTCCTAATTCATTTCGTGCGGCTTCATATTGCTTGTGGGCACTTTGATATGCATCTGCTAATTCTTTATCTGTGCCAAGGCGTTCCTGCATTTCAGCCATCATGCCAGTTGTTTCTAGAGTTGAAATCGCACCAGTAAGCCGTGGACAAGTTGCGTAATAAAAAGTTGGGAATGGTGTGCCATCAGAAAGTCTTGGTGGTGTTGCAACAACAGCTGGTTTTCCGCAAGGACAGCGAGCAGAGATTGCGTGCACATCTCTTGGTGTGCGACCTAATTGAACTTGAATTACGTCTAAATCTTCTTGCGTTGGCTTCTCACTCATTTATTAACATTCGTAGTTGTGATTGATGCAATTAATCGACCATACCAAGGAAGACCATTTGGAATTAGTATTGAAATTGGCGCTGCTGGGCCATCTGCTTCCTCATCACTTTTAGGAGCATCAAGAACAATATATTGACGTTCGCCAGGAAAGACGAAGTGCAATCTTTGGCGGGCTTGGGTTGCGACATATTCTGGATCGTTCCATTTAGCTAATTCTTGACGAGCTTTTTCTAACTCGTTGTTACTGTCATTTACCTGGGCGCGCAGTGCGTTGATTTGTGCGCGTTGTGCGAAGTAATGCTGAAGCGGTGGCGCAAGGGTGATGGCAAAAATAAATGCAACAGTTACGACCGCTAACCAGCGAGCAGAAGTGCTATTTTTTTTAGCCATTTAAAAATTGATTAGCCCTTGAAGCGAGGAAAAGCTTCGCGTCCGGCATAAAGCGCAGAATCACTTAGTTCCTCTTCAATGCGTAGAAGTTGGTTGTATTTTGCAACTCGCTCGCTACGTGCAGGTGCACCAGTTTTAATCTGACCACACTCAAGTGCTACAGCTAAATCAGCAATTGTTGTATCTTCAGTTTCACCAGAACGGTGGCTCATCATTGAACGGTATCCACTGCGGTGTGCAAGTGAAACAGCATCAATTGTTTCGGTGAGAGTTCCGATTTGGTTTACCTTAACTAGAAGTGCATTCGCAGTTCCAAGGCCAATTCCCTTAGCAAGACGCTCTGGATTTGTAACAAAGAGATCATCGCCGACGATTTGAATCTTTGAACCAAGTTGCGCAGTCATCTTTGCCCAACCATCCCAGTCATCTTCATCAAGTGGGTCTTCGATTGAAACGATGGGATATGAAGCAACTAAATCAGCGTAATAAGCAATCATTTCATCTGCTGAACGCTTGTTGCCCTCGAAGGAATACTTTCCATCCTTATGGAATTCAGTTGCTGCAACATCCATTGCAAGTGCAATGTCTTTGCCTGGCTTAAAGCCGGCTGCTGTTACTGCTTCAAGAATGAGATCAAGTGCTGCACGGTTTGAATCAAGGTTTGGCGCAAAGCCACCTTCATCGCCAATGCTTGTTGCAAGACCGCGCTGCTTTAATACTGATTTAAGGCTGTGATAAATCTCGGCACCCCAACGAAGTGATTCGCTAAATGATTCGGCGCCAATTGGTGCAACCATGAATTCTTGGATATCAACATTTGTATCTGCGTGTGCGCCACCGTTAAGAATGTTCATCATTGGCACTGGAAGTGTGTGTGCTGTTGGTCCACCGATATAGCGGAAGAAGGATAAGTCAGCAGATTCTGCTGCTGCACGTGCAGTTGCAAGCGAAACGCCTAGGATTGAATTTGCACCAAGACGGCTCTTATTTTTTGTGCCATCAAGTGCAATCATCTCTTCATCAATTAAACGTTGATCTTGTGCATCGTAACCAGAAACTGCTGGCGCGATTTCATCATTAACAAATTCAACGGCTTTTAAAACACCTTTACCAAGGTAACGCTTTCCACCATCGCGAAGTTCGGCAGCTTCAAATGCACCGGTTGATGCACCACTTGGAACAGCAGCGCGAGCACTTGAACCATCTTCGAGAACTACTTCAACTTCAACTGTTGGATTTCCGCGAGAATCTAAAATTTCGCGGGCGTGAACTGCCTCGATAAGTGCCATGATGCTCCTCTATTGTTTTGCTAATTCTGTTGTGCTAATTCTAACTTGTTATGACTTGCTATTTTGCTTCGTATTTCTTAATACGCTCGATGTAGCCCTTGATTGCCGAGCGCAGGGCAGATTCGGGATCGATATCTAGCGCAAGTGCCTGGTCAAGAATGCCGAGCAGCGCCTCTCCTAATTCTTTCTCAGTAGTGCCAGGTGCCAATTTCAGTGGATGTTCGATTGCGATTTTGTGGCCATATTTCTGGGCCCGATAAATCAATTTAGTTGCGAGTGCCAACGCTGGCTGTCCAAGTGGAACACCTTCGGTTGCTGAAGTTCTCCCCTTTTCTGCTGCTTTTTGGGCTTCCCAATTCTCTAAAACTTCTGCACTGCCAGAAACTTTTGTATCGGCGAAAACATGTGGATGTCTGCGCACTAATTTTTCAGCGACTGTTTTCGCAACATCTTCAACGCTAAATGGATCTGTTGGATGTTCTTCGGCCATTCGGGCATGGAAGAAAACTTGAAGTAATACATCACCAAGTTCTTCCCGCATTGCAGCGCGATCATTCTCTTCAACCGCTTCAATAAATTCGTAGGACTCTTCCAGCAGATATTTCAGAAGTGATTCATGGCTCTGCTCAGCATCCCAAGGGCAGCCCCCTGGAGATCTGAGTTGATTCATTACTTCACGTAACGCTTCGAGCTGTGAAGTTGAATCTGGCATTGCGATTACTTCTTAACTGTTGCGTTATCTGCGATTGGCCCGACATTGCCGCTTTCATAATCCCAAACACCGTAGCGAGGATTAATTTCGACTTTCTGTTCCTTGGCCATTCCAATAATCAGTTTCTGGATTCCGCTGCCATCGGTGCTTGTGTCGCCATTTGCTATGAGAGCTTCTCCTAATTTTTCAGCGAGAATTACAGTGCGGATGTAACGTTCAAAATCTCTTGGCGCAATCTGGGCTCCAACAAGTGAGAATGCCAGGCGGTCTTCGCCACCAATTTGCGAAATAATATCGGCACGACGTGTTGCTATATCAGCGCCAGTTACCTTAACTTTAATTCGTTCTGCAATTTCATCAAATAAAACTGAGATGATGTGGAATCGAACTGCATTTATATTTAGCTCTTCACCAGTAGCCAGAGTCAGTCCTGTTGTCTCAACTTTATCGCGCTCTTTAATTACTTCACTTACTGTTCCTTGCACGGTTGAAAGTGGAATCTCGGTCTTGCCAACAGTTGCTGCTGAATTTGAACTTGAACATCCGGTTACAAATAGAAGTAATCCGGCACCAAGCACTGCAACAATCTTCTTAACGTTCTTCACGAAATCCCCGTTCAAGTGTTTTTAATTAAGCTTCTTAACTGGCGCAACGATTGAAGTTAGAACTTCGATCGTCCAAGGCAGAGCTGAAGTATCCCCTATCTCCCCGCCAGCTATCCAATTTGGGGTGCTCGCTCGCGCAACTAATACGCTTGAAGTGGCCACTTTCACGATTGAGCCAGGATAAATCCGGTTCAATCTCATGACTGCCGAATCTGGGAGAGTAAGTGGGGCTAATCGCAAGAACTTACCTTGCAGAACAACTTCGGTTAAACCAAAACTTTTGGCCATGGTTCGTAGATGTGCAACTGCCATCAAGTTCTCGGCATCTTCTGGCAATGGTCCAAAGCGATCAACAAGTTCAGCTCTAATTCCATCGAGGTCTCCAGTATTTTGAGCATCGGCCATTCTGCGATAAATATCAAGACGCAATCTTTCAGAAGCTAAGTATTCAACTGGAATGTGCGCAGTTACTGGAAGTTCAACCTTGCACTCTTTAAATTTACTTTCATCTTCACTCGTTGGAACAAAGCCAGTTTTATACTCTTCAACAGCTTCTCCAACCATCCGCATATACAAGTCGAACCCAACTTCTGCAATGTGTCCGGATTGTTCGCCGCCTAATAAATTACCAGCGCCGCGAATCTCTAAATCTTTAAGTGCTACTTGCATTCCAGAACCAAGGTCGGTATTTGTTGCAATTGTTGTGAGTCGATCATGCGCAACTTCAGTAAGTGGTTTATCAGCTGAATAGAGGAAGTAGGCATAGGCACGTTCTCTAGAGCGTCCAACTCGTCCTCGAAGTTGGTGCAACTGTGAAAGACCAAAAGTATCTGCACGATCAACGATCAAGGTATTTGCATTTGGAATATCGATTCCACTTTCAATAATTGTTGTGCAGACCAAGATGTCGAAATCACGTTCCCAGAATCCAAGAATTGCATCTTCAAGTTCGCGCTCACCCATCTGGCCATGAGCAACACGGATACGAGCTTCCGGAACTAATTTTCTAAGGCGTTCAACAACGCCATCAATACTGTCGACCCGATTGTGAATATAAAATATTTGGCCATCGCGTAACAATTCACGGTGAATAGCGGCAGTAACTTGCTTGTCATCGTAGGGTCCAACATAAGTAAGAGCCGGGTGTCGCTCCTCTGGTGGTGTGGTTATGTTCGACATTTCGCGAATCCCAGTAATCGCCATTTCTAGAGTTCTTGGAATCGGGGTAGCAGACATAGAGAGCACATCAACATTGGTGCGGGTCTTCTTCAACTCTTCTTTATGTTCAACACCAAAACGTTGCTCTTCATCAACAATTACTAGCCCTAAATCTCGAAACTCAACATCTTTCGAAAGCAAGCGATGCGTTCCAATGACAACATCAATTGATCCAGATTTAATTCCTTCAAGTATTTCTCTTCCCTCTTTTGGGGTATTGAATCGCGATAGTCCAGCAACCTTTACCGGAAATCCGGTGTATCGATTATTGAATGTTGTTAAATGCTGTTGAACCAGAAGAGTTGTTGGGACCAATACTGCAACTTGTTTGCCATCTTGCACCGCTTTAAATGCTGCGCGAATTGCAATTTCAGTTTTACCGTAACCAACATCTCCGCAAACAATGCGATCCATCGGATGTGATTTCTCCATGTCAGCCTTAACTTCTTCAATTGTTGCAAGCTGATCTGTTGTTTCAACATAAGAGAAAGCAGATTCGAGTTCACCTTGCCAAGCAGTGTCTGGTGAGAATGCATATCCCGGCGCACTCATCCGGGCGGCATAGAGTTGAATTAATTCAGCTGCAATTTGCTTAACTGCCTTGCGGGCACGACGCTTTGTATTCTGCCAATCCGAACCACCAATGCGATTTACTGATGGTGCTTCCCCGCCTACATATCTAGTTATTTGCTCCAAGGTATCGGTAGGAACAAATAACCTATCTGCAGGTTGGCCGCGCTTAGATGCTGCATATTCAATTACTAAATACTCTCGAGATACGCCAGCAACGGTGCGATTTACTAATTCTAAATACTTTCCAACTCCGTGTTGCTCGTGCACAACATAATCCCCTGGACGCAATTCAATCGGATCAATTGCCTTCTTCCGCCTGGACGGCATTCGAGCTTGATCTTTACTTGATGTGCGCTGCCCAGAAATATCTTTCTCAGTTATCAGTGCAAACTTAAGACTGTGATTGATAAACCCATGTTCAATCGAACTTGTAACCACTTGAACTGCTTCTAATTCTGACTCCCGGAAGAGGGCTTGATAGCGCTCAAGAATTCCAGCCCCACTTGCGCTGAAAATTATTTGATATCCAGCTGCCAACCACTTTGTAATGTCTGCAATAGCACTCTCTAATTTCCCACCATAGATTGGAATCGCTAGATACTGCGCAAATGCACCAGCATCAGCTAAATCATCCGGATTTTGGGTATATGGATTTAGTGACCATAAACTTAAGTTAGCGTCGCTAATTTTCTCCAGCACTTCATCAAATGTGGAATATCCACCGCTGGTAATTGCGCCAGTTAAATCAATCGGTGCGCCAGTTCCAAATGCTGCGTTAGACCAAGAAGCTTCAAGAAATTCTTGATTGGTAGCAACTAAATCTGCAGCTCGTGATTTGATTCGAGGTTGATCAATTACAACTACCTGGAAATTCTTAGGTAAGAATTCAATTAGATTTTTAAAACTAGGCTTTAGTAGCGCAGCGATAGATTCCATACCTTCGACACAGATACCTTCACTGATCTTGCCTGCCATCTCGGTAAGTTGTGGAAATTCTGCTGAAAGATAACGCGCTTTTTCTTTCACATCTTCAGAGATGAGGAGTTCTCGCCCGGGATAGATAATGACTTCACTCTTGATGACTGCATATGTCCGTTGATCTGAAACTTGAAAATACTGAATATCCTCTATTGCATCGCCGAAGAAATCTAAGCGGATTGGATGTTCATGATCTGATGGGAACAAATCAAGAATTCCGCCACGAACTGCAAAGTCTCCGCGCTTTTCTACGAGATCGGTTCGAGTAAATCCAAAGTAAGAAAGCCTCTCATTTAGCTTTGCCATAGAGGTTTCTTTATTGAGAGATAGTGAAATAAGTTCTTCATCCAGAATGTCACTAACTATCGGCTGCAAGGCGCCACGAATTGAAGTGATAATGACTTTTGGTGGTTTAGAAGAATTAATTTGGTGTAAACCTTTTATCCGCGTTGTTACGGTGTCGCTCTTTGGGCTCAATCGCTCGTGTGGAAGAGTTTCCCAAGCTGGAAAATCAATTACGTAGTCACCAATTAGCGAACGAATTTCATCGCTAAGTTCATCAGCAATTCGAGTTGATGGTGCGATTACTAGTAACGGTGCATTTGTGCTCAAGTTTGCAAGCACATAAGAACGTAGCGAATTTATGCAGACAAGTTCGCCACCTGTAAGAGGTGTTGTAATTGGCAGATCTGGAAAAGCGGATAGAAGTGTCATTCCATCGCCTCCTATCTGTCCCAAAGTTGTGGGAACAACGCCAAAAGCCCCACATCCAATCTGGATGGGGGTGTTACAAGGGAAATTGTATTGAAAGAATTAATTCGTTTCGACCAGGTCGCAATACCTGTAATGATTAGCCAGTGAGCGAGCAGACAACACAATTTCAGGCAGATGATGCCGGGCTGCGTGCTGACGTTCGTCGATTAACTGAATTATTAGGCGAATCGCTAGTTCGCCAAGAGGGCTCACAACTAGTTGATTTAGTTGAGAAGGTTCGCAAAGCTGTTCGCGAAGGTGGCGGCGAAGAAATCTTAGAAAACATTTCAGTTGATGAGAGCGTGCAACTGGTTCGGGCATTTAGTAACTACTTCAACTTAGCAAACGTTGCAGAACAAGTGCACAGAGCGCGGGTTCTTGCAGATGAACGCAATAGCGGTGGTTCTTGGTTAACTAGAGCCGTAGATCGAATAATCGCAGTGCAAGCCGAAAGTAAAGAATTTACAACAAAAGATATTCAAGGATGGATTGATAATTTTTCAGTTCGTCCGGTATTTACTGCGCATCCAACTGAAGCTGCCCGGCGTTCAGTATTAAGCAAGATGAATTCAATTGCAGAACTATTAGATCAACCGGCAAGTGCAAGACGCGATCGCAGACTTTCTGAAACTATTGATCTGCTCTGGGAAACTGATGAACTTAGATTGGGACGCCCAGAACCGCTAGATGAAGCGACGAATGCGCTCTACTATCTTGATGATTTATTTAGATTAACGATTCCAGAAGTATTAGATGATTTCTCTCATGAGCTAAAGCGTCTTGGTGTAACGGTTTCGCCAACCTCTCGCCCGCTAAGTTTTGGAACTTGGATTGGTGGGGATCGTGATGGAAACCCAAACATCACGGCAAGTGTTACGACTGCTGCAATCACACTGCAAACTGGCCACTTTATTCGCGCCTTATCTGCTTCACTTGATCAACTTCGTCAAGCACTTTCAGTATCGACTCGAATTTCTGGGACTACACCAGAGTTAGATGTATCGGTTGCAAAAGATCTGGAATTACTTCCAGAGATTGAAGAGCGCTTCCGTAGATTAAATATTGAAGAGCCATATCGCTTGAAGGCAACTGCGATTCGCCATCGTTTGATTCTGACTCAACGTCGGCATGCAGTTGGTGGCCCACATGTTGCAGGGCGAGATTATGAGAGCACAGCGCAATTGTTAGCTGATTTAAATCTGATGCGCGATTCACTTCTGGCCCATCGTGGTGAATTAATTGCTACCGGTCTACTTGAGCGAATAATCCGCACGGTTTCTAGCTTTGGTTTGACCCACGCAACGATGGATATCCGTGAACACTCTGATGCTCATCATCACGCACTTGCTCAGATCGAGAGCGTAGGCCTGGAGAATTTACAGAACTTAGATGAGGCTGCACGCAAAACGGTAGATACCTTCATCGCGATTCGGGATTTGATTGCAAAATTTGGTCCAGAGGTAATTGAGACCTACATAATTTCAATGACTAAATCCCATAAGGACGTTCTGGCTGCTGTTGAACTTTCACGAATTACTGGTCTCTTTGGCAAAGTTGGTTTTGCACCACTGCTAGAAACCGTTGCCGAACTGCAAGCTGCTGACGTAATTTTAGATAATTTATTAAGCGATAAGAGTTATCGAGAGCTCGTTACCATGCGCGCAAATGTGCAAGAAGTAATGCTTGGGTATTCAGATTCAAATAAAGATGCCGGTATCACAACTTCGCAATGGGAGATTCATAAGGCCCAACGAAAGTTGCGCGACGTTGCAATTAAGCATGGCGTAACACTTCGCTTATTCCATGGTCGTGGTGGATCGGTTGGTCGCGGTGGTGGCCCAACTTATGATGCGCTAATTGCATTGCCGTGGGGATCTATCGATGGCCAAATAAAGATGACCGAGCAAGGCGAAGTTATTAGTGACAAGTATGCGCTGCCTTCATTGGCCCGTGAAAACGTTGAACTTGCACTTGCTGCAGCTTTGGAAGCAACTGTTTTAAATCGAGGACCACGACAGAGTCCACAAGCTCTTGCAAACTGGGGTTCTTGCATGGATGTTGTCAGTGAGAGTGCATTTAAAACTTATCGGAAATTAATTGATCACCCAGAATTGCCAGCATATTTTTATGCATCAACTCCGGTGGAACAACTTGGTGAAATGTTCTTAGGCTCAAGACCATCGCGTCGGCCAGATGCGGCAAGCGGTTTATCTTCACTGCGTGCGATTCCTTGGGTCTTTGGGTGGACGCAATCACGGCAGATTGTTCCTGGTTGGTTTGGTGTTGGCTCTGGATTAAAGGCTGCACGCGAAGGTGGCAAGACTGAAGTTCTTGCAGAGATGCTTAAAGATTGGCACTTCTTCCGCACTTTCATTAGCAATGTTGAGATGACACTAGCTAAAACAGATTTAGTTATGGCCCGCAAATATGTTAAAACTTTAGTTGATCCAGCTCTGCATCATTTCTTAGATACCATCGAAGCTGAATTTGAATTAACAAAGTCCGAAATACTTCTCTTAACTGCGAAGCAAGAATTACTTGGCGATCAGCCAATTCTTGCGCGCACGCTGCAAGTTCGAGATGCCTATTTGGCTCCGCTTCATCTTTTGCAGATTACTTTGCTTCATAAAGTTCGAGGCGATGAGAACATTGATCCACTGATTAGACGAGCGCTGCTTTTGACAATAAATGGTGTTGCTGCCGGCTTACGTAATACTGGCTGATTTACTTATTAAATTCCTGTTGGGCGTAATCCAAACCTTTTTCAATTAGCCGTTCAATTGCAAGCGCGCCCCGGGCAATAAAATCACCGAGCTCTTTCTTCTCTGGCTGGCTAAATGGTTTCAATACATAATCCGCTGGATCAATTGGTGCTTGTGGTCGCCCGATGCCCATTCGAAGCCGGAAATAATCTGGGGATGCAAAGTTAGTGGTTAGTGATTTCAAACCATTGTGGCCATTATCGCCACCACCTTGTTTGATGCGAATCGTATTGAAATCAATATCTAGCTCATCGTGAATAACAATTAAATTTGCTGACGAAACTTTGTAAAAATCAGCAAGTGCTTTAGTAGGCACGCCACTTTCATTCATGTATCCAAGAGTTTTCGCTAAGACGACTGCATTTCCAGCGACTCGAATATCTGCAATTTGCGTCTTTGATTTATGGTTTGAAAATTTAACGTCAGAGGCCAGATATTCGATAACCATCTGGCCTATGTTGTGACGAGTAGATCCATATTGATCGCCCGGATTACCTAGTCCGAGAACTAACCAGCGATCGCTATTCATTTTTAATTGAATTTAGCTTAGCTAATTACTCTTTTGCAGCTTCAGTAGCAGGTGCAGCAGCACCATCTGCAGGTGCAGCAGCTTCAGCAACCGGAACTTCTTCAACAACTGTTGAACGTTCTGAAAGGTGAATAACTGGCATGTTTGGCTCTGAAATAAGTGTTACGCCAGCAGGTAGAACAACATCTGATGCATAACGAGATTGTCCAGCCATCAAGCCATCCATATTCAATTCTAGGAATTGTGGAATAGATGTTGCTTCAGCTTCAACTTCAACTGTGTTGTGCATGTGCTCAAGAATTCCATCAACATCGTGCTTACCTGTTGTGTGAACTGGAACTTCAACTTTAACGCGTTCGCCGCGACGAACGATTACTAAGTCGATATGTGCAAGAACGCCGGTTAGTGGATTACGAGTAACAGACTTTGGAAGTGTTAGCTCGGTCTTTCCATCAAATGTGACATCAAGAAGAACGTTTGCACTCTTTAGTGCTGCGCCTAGTTCGCGAAGTGGAAGTGCAACATGTTGTGGAGCTTCACCGTGACCATAAATTACAGCTGGGACATTTCCAGCACGACGATCGCGACGTGATGCGCCTTTACCGAATTCGGTGCGCTTTGTTGCGGTAATAGTAATTTCAGCCATTTGCTTCTCTCTCTATCTAAATCGTTAATGTAGCAACGTCCGAGGAGAGCCAAGCCGTCGATTACGGATTTTTAAATCCCTCGCCGGAACGAGTGGCTAGGTTATCCAACCTCGGCCGAAATGTGAAATCGTTATTTGTAAAGCTTAGGAATGACCGTCGAAGAGGCTGGTTACTGAGCCATCTTCAAAGACTTCACGGATCGCACGGGCCAGAAGTGGGGCGATCGGCAGAACCGTTAAGTTATCGAAGCGAGAATCTTCTGGGATTGGCAAGGTATCGGTTACGACAACTTCGCTCACATTTGAAGCCTTCAAGCGTTCTACTGCTGGTCCTGAAAATACTGCGTGCGTCGCTGCGATGATTACATCCTTAGCGCCTTCCGCGTAAAGCGCGTCAACAGCTTTTGTGATTGTTCCCGCAGTATCGATCATGTCATCGATAACTACGCAAGTTTGACCCTTTACATCACCAACAACTTTGCCGGTTGATGATTCATTTGGAATACGTGGGTCACGCATTTTGTGGATGAAAGCGATTGGGCAACCACCGAGTAAATCTGACCAACGCTCTGCAACTCGAACTCGACCTGAGTCAGGTGAAACGATTGTTAACTTAGTGCGGTCAACTTTGCTTCCAACATAATTTGTAAGTAAAGGGAGGGCGAAGAGATGATCTACTGGACCATCGAAGAATCCTTGAATTTGTGAGGTGTGAAGATCTACAACCATTAAACGATCAGCGCCAGCAGTCTTAAATAAATCTGCCATCAGCCTTGCAGAGATTGGCTCGCGGCCACGGTGCTTCTTATCTTGACGGGCATAACCATAGAAAGGCGCAACAACTGTAATTCGTTTTGCAGATGCGCGTTTAAGAGCATCAACCATAATTAATTGCTCCATAATCTGCTTATTTACTGGAGCGCAGTGCGATTGAATTACGAAGGCATCGCTTCCGCGAACACTCTCTTCGAAGCGAACAAATATTTCACCGTTTGCAAAGTCATATGCAGATGTTGGTGTGATCGGAATACCAAGTTCGGCGGCGACACCTTCAGCTAACTCTGGATATCCACGACCAGTAAAAATTCTTAGTCGTTTCTCCGAAGTGAGGCGAAGTTCGCTCATCTCTTAGCTCCCTTGTTCCGAGGTTTCTGTAGCACCTGCAGCTTTTGCTGCCTGTGCAGATTTGGTTCCGGATCTCTTG
>CANLTP010000005.1 GCA_947494085.1 Actinomycetota bacterium
CTCGAACAAAAAATGATTACATTTTGTTATATAAAATTTTGTTACAAACTACCCGCAGGTAAATCAGTTCGCGACTAAATCAGTTGGATGCTGGTTAATCTTTCGGCCACCAGTTTCCTCAACAACAATAATGTCCTCAACTCTCACTCCAACTTTTCCGGGCCAGAAGACTGAAGGCTCGATTGTAAAAGTCATGCCGACTTCTAGAGGTGTGTGATCCTCTTCGGAGATGAATGGGAATTCGTGAACATCTAAACCGATGCAGTGGCCGGTGCGATGTCTAAACCAATCACCATAACCACCTTCAACAATTACATCACGAGTTGCTTTGTGAACCTGTGATGCCGGAACACCAGGTGCCACGGCTGCAATTCCAGCAGCTTGCGCCGCCATAACTAATTCATAAACCTTTTGATATTCACCAGAAGGGTCGCCAACAAAAACAGTTCTGCCAAAGTCTGCGCAGTAACCATTGATAACGGAGCCGAAGTCAAAGGAGACTCCCATGCCGCCAACAATTGGATTACTGCTTCTGCGATCAGAGGCATCACGATTATTTTTTGGTCCCATTGACCAGACTGCGGTGTCGAAAGATTCAGTTTTTGATCCGCGTTCGTTCATCTGGAAATTAACTTCGGTCTTTAGATCAAGTTCGGTCACACCGATATTTACGCGACCTTCAACCTGAGCCAAAACTTCATCAACTAGGTAACAAGCCTTAGTCATTTCAGCAATTTCCTCAGCTGATTTAATTCGACGTAATTTGTTTACTAGCTCTTCCGCATTAACAATCGTTGCATCGGGGAAAACCTGCATGATGTGCATGATTGTTTCGCCCCATGTTCTGGAACTTACGGCAATCTTTTTTACCTTGCCGAAGCTCTCAGCAACCTTCTTAAATTTTGCATGAGCATCATCTAGCTCGCTAACCGTTGTGGTATTTGGATCAACACCATTTGGTGAGTCGAATTCAACGATCATTCGAGGAAGCACAAATTTCGGGTCATGCTTTGGATGCAAGAAGGCTCCTGCTACCCAGTGATGGGTGTATTGAACATTTCCAAAAGTGACTACGCGACGCTCGGTGCCAGTTAAATAATCGAGATCAGCAGAATGCTTTGGAAGGAAGACTAAATCAACGCCCTCGGCTTCCATGAGTGCATAAAGCTTCGTCCTGCGCTCTTTGTAATCAAACATTAGAGTGGAAGTTCATCTTCGTGGTTATGGATTAACTGCCAGCCGACTGGAAACTTCTTCCAGATTCCAGTGTTTCGAACTTCGCGAGTTGGTGCAGAGCCATTCTTATAAACAACTTTGAGATAGTGGCGAGCAATCGCAATATCTCCGTGCACTGTAATTACTGGATCAGTCGCATCGATTCGCTCAACTTGTGGCGCGTTTGGATCATTTGGACGACGTCCACGAACTTCATTCAATCCTTTTATTCCAAAGGCCATATCTCGCTCAGAAGAATCCCAAACAGTGCAATCTTCGTGGATGAATTGATCAATCTTTGGTCGGTCCTTTTCGATGAAACCTTCATACATGGTGAGAACACCGTTCCACATATATTCCTGATCTGCATTCATTTTATTCTCCTTTTATTTTCGTATTATTCTTTAGTTTTGTTTGTTTAATTCTTTGCTTTTTCGATTGATGCAATCTCACTTGCATCATCTAAGTATTCAAAGCGCAGAAGCGATAGCGGCACATTTCCATTTAGCCAGAGGTAGTCATGGAATTCCTTCATATCAAAATCCTTATTATTTGCGCGTTGCTTTGAAACCGCATCAGAGAAGAGCTTGATGATCTGAGTCTTGCCGATTTGATAGGTCAAAGCTTGGCCTGGGCAAGATGAGAAGAACACTGCTTCTTCGTAAGCAGTTCCGTGATCCATAGGGACTTTACGCTCTAAATAGGCAGTTGCGGTTGGGATATCGATCTCGCCGGTTGCTAAAGCAACATCAACGATTACTCGCATCGCACGTAACTTCATAAAGTTATACATAACTGTCTTTGAGTGGACTGCATCGTCAAATAGTCCGGCAGCCAATAGAAGTTCTTCGTTATAGAAAGCAATTCCTTCATTCACGCCAGAGTCATAATAATGTCTACGTAATTTACGTTCGTGGCGCCATGAAATTGCTAGTTGTTGGTAGTGCGCACCTTCGTGAACAATTCCCGCTCTGGTATCGCGAGCATTTGCTGCATAGAAATATGGCAATTGATCATGTGGTTTTGGAACATATGAATATCCATCTTCATCTACGCGAGATTGCCCAGTTAAATCATCAGTAACACCAAGCCACTTGATCGGCGCCAAATACGTTGGAAGTGGCGCAGTTAGATAGTGCTTCAAAGAGCTTGGTTGGGAGAGAATTCCCTCGTTCTCATAGAAATCACGGACTTTTACTTCAGCAGCTGCCTCATTTGCAACCTGTTCTACATCCGTTTTAGGAATTGGTGGAACTACAACTTTGCGATACTTATTGGCAGTTAAATGCTCGAGTGTTACTGCTCGATCCCATTCGATTTCACCAATCAGACGAAGCTCTTTAGTGTTAAATGGAACCAGCGCAATATTGTTAAAGAACCACTCGTATTTCTCTTTACCGATTGCCTTGATTGGCTTCATCGAACCTAAGTTCTTCTTTAGCCACTCTCTAAATTCGATAAAGGCAGCAATCGCAGGTTCAGCCGCACTCTTTAATTCTGCGGCGAGGTTGGCATCTACTAATTTCCCAAGTTCACTTACAGTCGTAGAAACTTGCTCTTCAATGTTTTCGAGTAATTCAATTGCAACAGTGGCATATGGTCCTACCGAGTTACCTTCTAAATTACTGCGACCGTTATCTAAAATTTCTTTAGTATTTCCCAAGATAAATATCGCTTCTTTTACTTCCTTAGCAGTAATTTTTAATGGGAGAAGTAGATCAAATAAAACACCAATTGTTTGGTCGATATAAAAGCGAGGTTGTTCTTGCCAAATCTTTATATGGTCTAGCTCCCAATAAACTCTATGGATAGCGCTGCCAATTAATTGATAATCAATCCAGCTAGCTTTATCAACCTTTAATGAAGCAGATGTTCCAACATCAATTGATTTCCAGCGGCTCGCAAAGTTCTTGATATCGGTGCGATATTTTGCAACATCATTGGCTGACCAAGCTGGTTTCCAATTGGCTACTCGTTCAAGTCGAGGAATATCGTCATGCGATCTTGGTTGTTGCAAAGTTCGCCAGTTCCAGAAATCTGAACCAAGTTTCTCGATTTCGATAGCTAAACTCATCGCTCCCCCAATATTGGCTTTTGCTGCTTCCGAAATACTAGTTCAAATTTTGAAAGTTATGAAGAGCCTGGTGCGACACAATTCCTTGCGCAATGCGAACAATTTAATATGGAAGAACTTTCTTTGGTTTGCCCTGCTTGTATTGGTTTAGCCATTCCAACTCAACGCCAAGAGCTGTTGCTGCGCTTAAGACCCAATTTGGGTTTCGAAGAAATTCGCGACCCAACATAACTGCATCTGCTTTTCCAGATTCGACAATGTCTTGCGCAAATTTTGGATCAGTGATTACACCCACCGCACAGGTCAACATCTTGCTTGCAGCTTTAACATCTTCGCTAAATCGAACTTGATAGCCAGGTGCTACTGGGTAAGTGATATCGGATTTGATTCCACCAGATGAGCAGTCAATTAGATCGACTCCCAATGGAAGTAGAACATTCGCAAGTGCGCTGTTCTCACTAGTGTCCCAACCGCCTTCAATCCAGTCATGAGAAGAGGTTCGCAGAAATAGCGGCATACCTGCTGGAATCACACTTCTAATTGCTTCTACTACTTCAAGTAAGAAACGAATTCGATTCTCAAATGAGCCACCATATTCATCACTTCGCTTATTTGAAATTGGTGAGAAGAATGAGTGAATCAAATAGCCGTGAGCCCCATGTATTTCAATGACATCAAAGCCAGCTTCAACTGCTCTAATCGCAGCACTTCTATAATCCTCAATTATTGATTTAATATCTGCAACGGTAACCGCGCGCGGTGTTGGCAGTTTTCCAAATGCAACTTCACTTGGTGCAACTGCTTGCCAGCCGCCTTCTGCCGGCGAGACATAATCTTGACCTTGCCATGGCGCCGTGGTCGAACCCTTCTGTCCGGCATGCCAGAGTTGGATTCCGATTTTCGAACCTTGTTCATGAACAAAATTAACTATTGGCTTCCATGCTGCAACCTGTTCGTCATTCCAGATTCCAGTGTCGCGAAGTGTGGATCTAGCAGAGGGGGAAATTCCGGAGGCCTCAGTCATTACCAAGCCAACTTTTCCCATTGCATACTTGCCTAGGTGAATTAGATGCCAGTTATTTGGTAGGCCATCTACTGCAGAGTATTGGCACATGGGTGAGAGCCAGATCCGATTAGGAATAACTAGTTCTCTTATTTTTATTTCGTCAAAAATACTTGGCATTTGCAAATCGTATATCTTTACGCATCCAAAATATATAGATAGTGTATGGATATGGAAAATTCTTCAAATTCTTTAAACGCAGGTAGTTGGGTTACTAAAGTTGCAGATGAGCTTGCAAGAGTGTTGCAGCCCACAGTTAATTTAGATTGGGAGATTAAAACTCCAGATTTAGATTGGACACAATCACAGACCGCGATTCACACAATGCGAGCCTGTCTTGAATATTCATATCAGGTTGTCGGCAAGCGAATTGATACTTATCAACCAGTTCTCTTTGAGAAAAAAGAAAAGGCAACGCCTCCTGAATACTTACCAATGATCGCTACTGCAGCTCGAGTCCTTGAGAAAGTAGTAAAAGATGCAGACCCAAGTGACCGCGCTTGGCATGCATATGGCATTTCAGATGCTGTTGGATTTGCGGCAATGGGAGTCGTAGAAGTAAGTGTTCATACCTACGATCTTGCAAAGGGTTTTGGGATTGATTTTGTTCCTAATAATGAAGCAGCAGAATTTGCAATCAATCGAATCTTCTCTGGAACCACTGAATATCCAGCGCATAAATCACAAGGTGAACTACTGCTCTGGCTTGCTGGTCGAATTGAACTCTCTGGTGTTGCACGAAGAACTGGTTGGAAATGGAATGGCGTTCTCCGTTAACTGCTAGATAGAGAAAAGAAAAACTAGCTTCGCCAATTCTTATAACTGTAAGTAAAGGATGCTGCAGATAGTCCTAAAAGCGTTGCGAGTGCAATCAAAAAGCCATTTATCCCAGCCATTTCTAAAATAAACCCAAGTATTGGTGGGAAGATAAATCCGCCGGCCATGATTGCCAACATCAAAACTGTTGTGGCAAGTGGGAATCCCGGTGTTTTTCGAGCAATCCAGCTTGAAGAGTTAGGAAAAATTGGTCCCAAAGATAAGCCACAAATTGCTAACCCCAGGATCATGTGATCCTTGCTGAACATTGCGAAAGAGAACGGAAGTAGCGTTGCCAAGATGCAAACTAGGATTACTGTATGTGGTTCTAAATATCTTGCGATGAAAACGCCCAAGAATCTGCCAGACGAGAAAAATAGGTAGAAAAATGCTGCGCTTAACGCCCCCGATTCTAAAGTTCCATCGGCGACCTTAATAATTGTTGGAAGCCAGGCAGCAATTGAATTCTCTAGGCCAGAATAAAAGACCACCGCCAGCAGAATTACAACTAATTGAAATTGATTCTGCTTCGTCTGTGATTTGTGGTCAAACTTTTCTACCCGCCACTCAGCACCTGTTAGAAATCTGGTTGCTACAAGCGATATTCCGATTGCTAAAATAATAATGGCTGGAATATTTGAAGATCCAAGTGTGCCAATAGTGAATGGGCCAGCTAGCGCACCAAAACCTGTTGCAGCACTTGCTAAATTCATTCGAACATGTGAGGCATTACTACTTCGGGTAAAGAGCTGTAGTAAAGCAAGTCCGGTAGCACCATATCCAACTCCAGCGAAGCATCCTGAAAGAGTTAACAAAATTGAATTATTTAAGGTTACGACACCTATAAATCCGATGAATGCAATTACGATTCCGCGTTGTATAAACCAGATTAAATCCTTTTTTGGCCCAAAAACTTGAACTAAAACCGTGCCGATTAAAGTGTGCAGAGTAAAGCCAGCCAAAATAAGACCAGATGCAGAAATTGATAAATTGTTTCGCCCCGCAATCCAAGGGAGCATTGGGCCCCAACAAGTCGATGTGAACCCCATCATTGCAAATGCAACTGCTGCGCAGATAAATCCACGACTAGTTAGAATGCGCTCCGAGCCATCCGCTAATCGCTCTGTCGTCATATTTGTAGCCTAGACTTATTTCTGCTCAATTTACTTATTTTCCAGGAAGAATTACCGGAACTTGGATACTTAATCCGCCATCTATAGCAATTGATTGCCCAGTAATAAAGGCAGATTCACTCGAAACTAAGAAAACTGCTAAATCGCCTATCTCTGAACTCTTTGCAATTCTTCCGAGTGGATGGCCGGCACCCCAATCAGATAGAACTTCTTCAACACTTTTTTCGCCACGATGCATATCAGCAGATGTGCGCAACATTGGGGTGTCAACAGAGCCTGGAAGAATCGCATTTACTCTCACATTGTCGATTGCAAGGTCAATTGCTGAAGCTCTAGTCAATGAATTGATTGCACCTTTAGATGCCGCATAGGCCACAACTGTTTTCTGGCTCATAAGTGATTGGACCGATGAAATGTTTACAATCGAACCTGATTTTTGTGCAATCATAATTGGTGCGACATGTTTTGCTGTTAAAAACATAGATTTAACATTCACGTTAAAAGTTCTATCCCAAGTGTCTTCAGTCGTATCGACAACGCTTCCATATGTCTGAATTCCCGCACAATTGATTAAGCCGTCGATTCGACCGTATGTATCTTGAACTTTAGAAATGGCATCCTTTACTTGAGCCTCGTTACTAACATCTACTAAGTGCGAGCTAAATTTTGATCCTGAATTTGAATACTTCGAAGCTTGGCTTTTCAGAGATGATTCATCTAGATCCAGGGAAATTACTGTTGCATTAGTAGTCACAAATTTTTGAACGCAACCCTCACCTATGCCCTTGGCGCCGCCAGTAACGATTACAACTTTTCCGCTTAAATCGATGCTCATTTTTGCTCCAGAAAATCAAAATTCAATATATTTTTATAATACAACAACTTGAGCATACCAATATTAATGGACAAGGCCCTTGGTTCTTAAAGTTCTTACTAAGCAGGATATTGAGTTAACCCTGAATGAATCTCTCGATTGCCTCAAACCTACTCTTCCAAATCTCCTTACTAAGTCCACTTTCTGGTGCAAGATTCTCCGAGCCGTGGAATGCTCCTGGAAAAATTTTAAACTCAGTTGATACTCCCGAGTTCTCTAACCTTGTAAAAAACGATGAATTTTCATCTCTAAATAAATCAAATTCTCCGACGTCTGAATAGCATTGTGGGAGATTCGTTAAATTCTTTGATCTTATTGGTGCTGCATATTCATCCGCACTCTTGCCCGACAAATACCATCCCCAAGCCTCTACATTTGCCTTACGATCCCAAACCCCAATATCAATAATCTCCTGTGATGACAAAGATGTGTTTGAGTCATCAATCATGGGGTAAATCGGCATCATATATTTAAATACATCCCTGCCCTGATCGCGTAACTTTAGGACTGTTCCCAATACTAATCCGCCTCCGGCCGAGCTTCCGTAAATGCCTAAGTTCGATAAATCTATTCCTAATGAATCTGAAGAATTAATAACCCAAGTTATTGCATCTAAGCAATCTTGAATTGCTGATGGGTAAGGAAACTCGGGAGCTTTTCTATACTCAATTGAGATAACCGTAAGTTTAAATTTCCGGACAAAGTTCAAGCAATTTAAATTTCCCGTTTCCAGGTTCCCCATGATCATTCCGCCGCCATGCACATAAATCAGAGAAGGCGCTGGAGTCATTTCTGACTTGCTTTTCGAGCGATAAAGCCGGAGAGGGATAATCTGATGTTCGTCGCCAGACGGGACAGTAAAATCAATCACTTCAACATCCGAATATTCGAGATCGGTCAATTTTTTTGTTATCGAATTGAGAGCCGTTCTGCGCTCAGACAAGTCATAAATTGCATTCAAGCCTCCGGGAAATTGCAATAGGAGATTCTCAAGAGCAGCCATCGATTCTGAGTCGATTTCACCTTTTGAATTCTTCACTTGCCCCCCGAATCAGCCCAAATATAACCCTACTCGCTCATTTTTCATCCATAAATGCTATGAGTCAAACGATTGACTTGGTTTTTCCTGTATGCGATACTTTGCGAATCATCCGCTTGAAAGGATCGCAGTATGGCCATAGAAAATAACTCCGCCAGAATCAAGCTAACGGGCTCTACGTGGGGTCATGAAAGAGGTTATGCCTCACTCAAGGCACTAAACGCCAGCCATTCAGATCTTTTCCCTGCAGATGTTGATTGGGAAGTTAGAACTCTTCAGCAATTTGCCGATCAATCTATGAGCGAGCTTTCCAAGAAATATGACATGGTAGTTTTTGACCACCCCTGGACTGGCGAAATCGCTACACAGGAATACTTCTATCCACTTGATCAATTTATCTCAAAAGAATTCCTAGACGAACAGAAGGCCAACTCAGTTGGTAAATCTTATGAGAGCTATATTTGGAATGGCCACATCTACGGACTGCAAATTGATACTGCTGGGCACGTAAGCGCAGCAAGAAGAGACCTGCTTGAGAAAAACAAGGTGCAGATACCAGGCACTTGGCGAGAGGCTCTTGAGTTAGCAAAAAACTTAAAGAATGAGAAAAAACCATTATTGGCGCTTCCTTTAGATCCAGTAAATATTTGGTGCCTCTTTATGACTTTGGCCGCAAACCAGAAATTGAATCCCTACCAAGATGGCAAACATGTTCTTTCGGACGAAAAGAGTTTGGAATTATTGAATTTCATTATTGAGATGAGCAAGTTTGGGCCAAAGGAAGCATTTGATTGGAATCCGATTCATTTGCTTGATGCGATGAGCTCTGGGGATGAAGTGATGTATTGCCCGGCATTATTTGGATACTCAAACTATGGGATGTCTGGCTTTAGGAAAAACTTAATTGAATTTGGACCAATTCCTAGCTCTGGATTTGGAGCTATTGGCGGAATATTGGGTGGTGCAGGCATAGGAATAACTAAGTCTTGCAAGAATCCTGAAATTGCAGCGAAAGTGATTGAGATTATAGGTTCGCCTAAAATTCAGCGAACTTTGTATGCGACAACAGGGGGGCAATCAGGGCATAGGTCGGCCTGGCTAGATAAAGATCTAAATGCATACACTAATAATTTCTACGAAAATACTTTGGATAACTTAGACAATAGTTATCTCCGACCTAGGTTCCCTGGATTTATCGAAATTCAAACTGATTCCGGAGATGTTCTAGCAGAAGCTGTTTATGGAAAAATTACACCAGAAAAAGCTGTCCAGGGCATCAATCAAATTTATCAAGACCGACTAAAGAAATGGTCAGATTTTCATTAATCTGTCATGCCGCACACCGTTGTAATCGCCGAGATAAAACAAGAGACAAATACCTCTGCCTCGCCAACAACCCTGAAAGACTTTGAGGATTTTCATCTTTACTTAGCTGATCAAATAAGGGTCGGGCTAGGCAAAAGCAACTCTGAAATTGCAGGATTTCTTGAGATATTAGATAAAGAAGATGTAATTGTCGTGCCAGTGATTGCCACTTTTGCAGTTTCTGGTGGTCCTGTTGATAGATACACGTTCAATTACTTGACCAATTACTTAACGCAGGAGCTTTCAAAAATTGAAAAATTAGATGGCATTTTAATTGCTCTTCATGGCGCCCTTGTTTCAGAGGATTTTCAGGATGGCGATTCTGAAATTCTTCGACGGATAAGAGAAGTGGTTGGAAATGAGATGCCCATTTGTGTAACAATGGATTTACATGCAAATGTAACTGAATCTAATGTAGCTCTAGCAACAACTATTAGTGGATTTCATACCTGCCCACATGTTGACTTACAGGAAACTGGAGCTCGTGCAGCTCGACTGCTGATGGGGATTTTAAAGGAAGAAATCTCGCCTTCGATGGAATTCATTAAGTTGCCGCTGGTTGTCCCTGCATCTAATCACATTGATTTTGAGCCTGGAACCTATAAAGATGTTCTTGATTTCGCATTTTCAAAAGAGATTGAGCCAATTATTGATATCTCAGTTTTCACAGTGCAGCCGTGGCTAGACATTAAGGAAGTTGGTTGGTCCGTGATTGTCATTGCCAATAAGTCAAAAGCAAAAGCTTTACTAACTGCAAAAGAGATCGCGACAAATATTTGGAGCAATAGAGAGTCTTTAACTTCTACAACATTGATGGATCCACGTGAGGCAATCGCGATGGCGCTAAAGCAAGAAAAAGGTCCAATCGTGTTAAGCGATCTAGCAGATGGAACTATGGCTGGAAGTCCAGGCGATAGCCCCGTAGTGCTAAAAGCAGCAATAGAAATAGAGCCAACAAAAACCGTGTTCATAAGTATTTGTGATCCTAAGTTTGCCGAAGTGGCAAAAGAAATTGGCGCTGAAGGAGTTATTTCCTCAGAAATTGGAGCCACCTGGGGAAGACTTTTTTATGATCCACTGAAGATAGAAGGCCAAATCATTTCCGTTTGTAATTGCGAATTTACATTTACGCAAAAGAGTTATCTTGGAATGAAAATGAATATGGGACTGACTGCTTTGATCAAGATTTCTAACATTTATCTTGTGGTTACCAGCAATCCAACCACTACAACCGATCCGGCTTACTATTCTGCTGTTGGACTTGATGTAACAAAGGCACAAATTGTCGTGGTTAAAACTCACGCTGGCTTTCGTGATGGGTATCGTGATTTAGCCAGAGCGTTTTACCTGTTGGATACACCAGGAATGAGTTCAGACAACATCAAAACCCTGCCTTACAAAAATATAGAGCGGCCAAAGTATCCTTGGGATACTGCAATGGTTTGGAAAGTTTAGCGTCCTTTAAAATCAGCTGGACGTTTTTCAATAAACGCTCCAACCCCTTCACGCCCATCTTCTGTTTCAATTAACGGTGCAGTCAATTCAATCTCGAGGTTTAGCGCATCGAAGAGTGGTAAATCCAAGCCTTCGCGGACTAATTTTTTCAATACTCCGACAGCAAGCGGGGCTCGTTTAAGGACTTCTGCCACATATTCTGCAAGTTCTTCTTCATACTTCTCATCATCAAATACGCTGGATATCAGGCCACAATTGAGAGCTTCTTCGCCCCTTAACCATCTTCCTCGCATAATCATGTCATTAGTTTTTGCTACACCAATCAACCTTGGGACTATTTGAGTTCCTCCCCCTCCAGGAAGAAGTCCTAGGTTAGCTTCAGGAAGTCCGAGTTTCGCACTCTTGTTTGCAACAACCAAGTCGCAGTGCAGTGCAAGTTCCAGACCTCCTCCTAGTGCGTAACCGTAAATTGCCGCAATAAATGGTTTAGGAATCTCATAAATCCGATTGGCAATTTTTCCAGCTTCCACAATAAACTCAGAAAAATCCTTTGCAGACATTGTTCGGTATGCATCAATGTCCGCGCCAGCTACAAATGCCTTTTTACCAGATCCACTTAACACACAGACTCTTGCATCTGATTTTTCGAAGGCATCAAAGGCTTTACCTAATTCTTGCCAGACCTCCCAAGACAGAGCATTTAGCTTGTCTGGTCTATTAATTGTTACGTAACAGACACTTCCTTTGGTTTCAACAAGAACTACGTTGGACATTCTCTTCCATTCTCTTAATTGTCTGCATATCTGGCGACGATAGCTTCTTCTACTTCAATTAGTCTTTCAATCAATTGGGACCTTTCAATTCCTTTAGCACTTTCTAAGAATCTAGTTCCAAATGGATCCAACTTATTTCTAATTAAAGACATCTTCTCTGGTGGAATTTCATAGTGCTCGAAATCTAATATCTTTTCAAGTTGATTACTTCTTACGCCTAATTGATAGACCCCTTTATTCGAAATGTAGAGGCAAGAACCAGGGCGCAGCCCTTTTTTCTTTCTCTCTTCAGGTGTGATCAATGTTCTACAGGCACTTACCGTAGCAACTGAATCGACCATGCTCAAGTGGTCTTCATTCATTTGATAAATAACAAAATTTCTATGCATATCCGAAACATCTGCCATGCCACCTTGCCCTGGCAATCGAATTCTTTTTCCAGATGGTGAAGTCACCCAGAGGTTATTGGTTCTAAGCGATTTATCTACCTGCGCAACAGCAACAACTTCGTAATCGATGAAGCCTGGCTCGTAGTACAAGTGAAAGGTATCGTCCCCGCCCCAGTGAAATTTCGCAGATCTAAAGTCAAGAGCTTCGCCAATAGATAAAAGCAGGGGCCTGGCATCCACATCTACATAGCCACCGGCTGTGGTCATAACTACAACCTCAGGCTCCTTCATTTTCGCTAAGAAATAAGAACCTTGCGCCAGTGGAGATACCGCGCCCGCTGACAAAATCTCACCTGGTTTATAGAGATCTGAAAGATAAGAGATCATTTTATCTTCAGTCTGGATTCCAACACTTTCAGATTTTTTATACTCATCAATAAAGGAGTAAATATCCTTTAAATCTATCTTTGCGGCTCCCTTTACAAATTTGGCCCTGCTCTCGGTCGGCAGTAGATGCTCTTCATTCAAGCCCTCTTCAGCAAATTTTTTAATTGCTCGGTAATCAGTTACATAATCTGGAAGGCACGAAGTTGGATAAGCGCCCATAGGCGAGTGCACAATCGTCATTTCTCGTGTCCAAGGTATAAAAATACAATTCTGAGTAATTTCAAATTCATCAACAATTTTTTCTACACTAACAATTATCTTCTTAGCCGCTCCAAGGTAGGCAGTATCAAGGCCTCTGGTGCCCCGAATCAATACATTTCCATGTCTGTCTGCTTCTTGTGCGTGAACAATAAAAAAATCAATGCTAAGTGCGTTTGTTCTTGCTAAACCACTTCCATCATTGAGTGGCTCATAAGTATTAAAGGCGTTCGTAGTTGGTTCCTTGAAAATCGAATACGGCAAATTTCTAAGCGTTGCCTCACAGGCATTCATTAATGTTAGGGCGGAATATTCATGAGTAATTAACTCATCATTCTCCAGGGCCTTGCGAAATCTTGGGGCTAATCCGAATACATCTAGGCTGGAGAAACAGAAGGAGAGCTCACTTACTTTTCCTGGGACTTCGAGAAACATTTCCAATGGAATGTTTCCACTCCAAGCGATCATGTGTAAGTTCTTCACACTTGATCTCTTTATTTCATGCACTAGTGCCATCGGAAGTCGTGTAAAAAGTGCCCCACCAATTGCAAACGAAGACCCATCTCCTATTTCAGAGATAGCATCTTTAATTGAAGCAACCCTACTCATGGTTAAATTTTCTTTGGCTTAGAAATAATTCCTTTGGCAAAGTAGTCTGCAACTTCAGATTCATTTAATCCAAAATACTCACGAGCTAATTCATCGGCATGCTCTGAGAAAAGTGGTGGATGCTTCCTGATTTTTGATGGGGTTCCACCAAATTTAACAGGAATTCCTAGTGTCTCTAGAGAACCTGCAGTTGGATGAGGAATCGAAACAATCATCTCGTTATGAAGTACTTGTGGATCCTTAGACACAGCTTCGTAATCTTGAAGCGGTGCGCACCACAAATCCTTTTCTAGCAACTTCTCAAGCAAGTCATCAACTTTCCAATTGATAGTTTTTGCATCAATTAATCTCTTATATTCATCTCTCTTGCCAATTTCGTTTTTGCTTTCGAGTTTCATAAACTCTGGAATATCAAGAACTTCGCCGATTTCAGATAATGGGTTCATGGCAAGAGCTATCCACCCATCAGAACATTTGTATAGGCCATATGGGGCGCCAGTCCAAGGATTTGCGATTCCAGAGCTACTTCTCTCTGGTTGAACCCGATTATTCAAGAATGCAGTGAATTGATCCAATTGAGTGGTCAAAATCGAACTCATCAAATTTACTTCTACAGTTTGACCCTCACCGGTATTCATTCGTGAAATTAAGGCCGCAAGCGTTCCGTAAACAATATGGAAACCGGCAGTCAAATCTGCGATTCCGGCAGCAATGGGAGTTGGTGGGTCTTCTTTTCTACCAATTACCGTTGGGAATCCAGTGATTGCTTGAGCCAACAAATCTTGGCCCGGTCTAGTTACGTAAGGACCACTGCTTCCATATCCCGAACTAGAAACCACAATTATGTCCGGATTAGTTTTCTTTAAAGTGTCATAATCAATACCTAGTCGCTTCATAACACCAGGTCTAAAGTTTTCAATGACAACATCAGCTTTATCGCAGAGTCTCTTTACAAGTTCTAGCCCCTCTTTAGATTTAAGGTCAATTCCGATGCTTCGTTTATTTCTATTGAAACACATATAAGAAATTGTCTCGCCACCCGCATAGATTCCACCCAAGGCAAAATTTCTCATCCAATCGCCGCCAGGTGGCTCAATCTTTACAATCTCTGCTCCCATATCGCCAAGAATCATCGTGGCAAAAGGTCCCTGAGCTAACTGCGTAAAATCAGCAATTAGAATTCCTTCTAGCGGTCCAGTTCTGCTCACTTTATGTGCACCTATTCTCTTATTTTTTGATTACTTGGAAAAACTTTTTTTAATTTGCAAAATATCTTCAGTTGAGTCATAGCGATAACATCTTGCGGTCGCGCCACCATCAACTGCAATTGATTGTCCAGTTAGAAAAGATGACTTCTCTGAGAGCAAAAATGCTGCAACTTCTGCAATCTCGTTAGGCTCACCAAGACGCTCAAGCGGATGAATCATCGCCATGTCCAACTCTGCTTTTACTGAATCTTCTGCGTCGGAGATCACTTGGCTGAGCATTTCTGTTCGGATCGCTCCCGGTGCGATTGCATTCGCACGTATGCCAAGTGGCCCGTATTCGACGCAAATGTAGCGAGTCAAGGCATCAACGCCACCTTTTGCTGCATCATAGGCAGCCCAACCATTGAATGCTGATCTTCCATGGATTGATGAAATATTAACAATTGACCCTGAAATTTTATTTTCAATGAACGATTTTATTGCTGCAGAGCAACCCCAATAAACTCCCATTAGGTTTACATCAAATAATCGCTGAACTTCGGCTGGATTTGGATTGTGTAGATTTCCACCGAGTGCGATTCCCGCATTGTTGACCCATGAAGTTAAGGGCGCGACTTTTGAAGCTTCTTTCGCAGCTTTGTCGAAAACGCCATCTTTGCAAAGATCATCATTGACAATTAGCGCTGAACTTCCGAATTCTTCGGCGGCTGATTTTGCTAAGTCGCTATTGTTTTCGATACCAACAACAAAGTATTTTTCTGCAACTAACTTTCGAATAATTGCACGACCAATTCCAGAGCCTACTCCGGTAACAACTGCGCTGCTAGCCACTTGATCCCCCAAATATCTTTAGTAGTAGGCGAACTATTTATTTTTTACTTTTGATGAAGTCTGATCGACAAGCACTGCAATAATCAGTGCGGCTCCAAGTGCTGTGGTTTGACCATAGGAAGGTAGCTGCATTTGGGCAAAACCATTTGAAAGAGTTGCCAAAATTCCAACTGCAATAGCGGTTCCAGCTACAGAGCCTCGACCTCCAGCTAAACTCGTTCCACCCAAGATGACTGCAGTAACAACCGATAGCAAGTATGAAGTTCCGAGTTGTGGCGATGCCGATCCAAGTTGGCTCACAAGAACTACTCCTGCAACTGCAGCAGAAAGACTGCTAACAACGTAGAGGCCCAACGGAAGCATCTTTGTAGAGATTCCAGAGAGACGAGCCGCTTCTTTGTTTCCGCCAATCGCAAAAATATTTCGGCCAACTACAGTTTTTCTCTCGATGAAATAAGCAAGTGCCATCACGAAAACAACAATGATTACGAGAACCGGAATGCTAAAGACCTTGGTGTATAGAAACCAGTCAAATAGTGGATCCCGAATCGAAACTGTCTGGCCTGCTGAAAGAATGAAAGCAAGTCCGGAGAAGAATGACATGGTTCCTAAAGTCGTAATAAACGGATTGACCCCGAGTTGAACAACAATGAAGCCATTTAGAACACCTATCAACATTCCGATAGAAATCGCTATTAAAACAACCAACCAACTAGACATGCCCGTAGCTAGTAACTTGCCAACTATCACAGTAGTTATCGCTACAACGCTTCCTACAGAAACATCAATTCCGCCAGAAATAATTAGCGGCGTCTGCGCGGATGCCATGATTCCCAGAGCTGTTGCACCAACTAAAATTGTTATCGCATTGTCAAATGTGAAGAAATACTCTGGACTTTGAAACCTGAAGAAGATAATCATCAAAATCAGCATCAACAACAGACCCTGCCGGCGGAAGAAACTACCAAAATCTATCTTTCGCTTAGCATCTCCTGAAATGTTCTCTTTATCTTGTTTTCTGCTCATGATGCTTCCTCCAAATAAGCTGCGCGCGCAACTTCTTGTTGAGTAGGGTTAGTCTTACTTAAAGTTATTTTTCCATTACGCATAACTTCGATACGATCTGAAATCTTTAACACTTCCTCGATATCGCTGCTGATTACAAGTACGGCAACTTTCTCTTTGTGAGCCAATTTTTGAAGTAATTCATAGATTTCAAGCTTTGAACCGATATCGACGCCGCGAGTGGGATCATCCAAAATCAGAATACGACAACCTGTAAGCAGCCATCTTGAAAGTAGAACTTTCTGCTGATTACCTCCCGAGAGCGATAGAACCGCATTTTCAATATTCTTCGTCTTAATGGATAAATTATCAGCCCAGAGTTGTCCTGAAGCGCTCTCGGATTTCTTTTGAATTAGACCCAATTTTGAAAGTTTGCGCAAGAAAGCCAGCGTTATGTTCTCTTTGATTGACCGCTCCAAGAGAAGTCCTTGAGCTCTACGCTCCGCAGGCACATACCCAATTCCGATATCCATTGTGGATTTAATACTTCCCAGTTTCAATTCATTTCCGCCAACAATGATCTTTCCTGATGTAGGTTTATTCGAACCGAACAGAGTCATACCAAGTGAATCTCGGCCGGAACCGGCAATTCCATAAACTCCTAGAATTTCTCCAAACTTTAGGGTCAAGTTTGTATCAAATATTCCGTTCGCGGTTGATAGATTTTCGACTTTCATTGCTACTTCTGAATTCTCATTTGTAGTTGATCCCGCTCTAACGCCATCGACAGAGGCGTGACCGAGCATTGAGGACACAATTCTCTCTTTGTTGCCTTCATTTTTATTCATCTCGTCAACCAGCTTGCCATCTCGAAGAACAACAACTCTGTCAGCAATGTTAAGAACTTCATCCAATCTGTGGCTAACAAAAACAATTCCTACGCCTTGGTCGCAGATAGTTTTTAGTAATTTCAATAATCGAGTCGCTTCAATGTCGCTCATAGGCGCAGTTGGTTCATCGGTAATCAACACTTTTGCACCTGGGGTCAAAGATCTAGCTATCTGAACAAAGGCGCGATAAACAACCGGCATTTCTCCTACATTTTGATGTAGGTCAATATCTTCTAAACCTAAGCTCGCTAACCGTTCTGCGGCTTTTTGTTTCATTGAAGCATAATCAACTAGAAACGGTAGCTTCTTATGTGGATAGTGTCCAAGAAGAACGTTAGTCATTACATCTAATTCAGGGCAGAGTTGAAGTTCTTGAGAAGCTAATCTGATTCCGGCAATTTCTGCTGCACGCGGACTGTTTAAAACTACTTCTTCTCCATCAACAAAAATCTTGCCTGAATCGGGCGCAACCAAACCTGCTGCTACCGCAGCCAAAGTAGATTTTCCGGCACCATTCTCACCAACTAGGCAGAGAATCTCGCCTGCATTCACGTGAATTGAAACATCAGACAGTGCCTGCACGCCACCGTAACGTTTGCTAATCGAACTTAATTGCAAGATAGGGCTCTTTCGAGCCCTATCTTGCTGATCGTTTACGACCAATTTTTTACTATTTTCCGAGTTTCAGCTTATTAACAAGCTGACTTTGGATAGTACTTTCCAACATTCTTCGCTGTAAGAAGAGTGGTAGGAAGAACTACATGCTTAGGAACTGATTGCTTGTTTATCAGCCCCATGACTGCAGGGATCAGATATTTTCCGTAGTTTTCAGGGAAGTAAGCAACGCTTCCATAAAGCTCACCGCTACAAATGTTTGAAAGCAGTGAAGCTCCTTGACCTACAGCGAGCAGGTTATTCATATTGCGGCCAGAAGCCTTGTATGCCTGAACCATCGCAACTGTGTTGTCATCATTGATTCCGCCGAGAATAATCTTGGCATCTTTTGGAATCGTTTGAAGAGCATTTCCAGTGTTTACGTTTGTTTTAGCTGGATCTGCACCTTGAGTTGGAACATCAATAAAGCGACTTGAAGGGAAGTTAGGTTGTACTTCGTTTACTCCAACGTAGTAGCCGTCCATACGTTGAATTGAGTTCAATCCACCCTCTTTAAGTGAACCAATTAGTAAATAAGGCTCAACGTCCTTACCCCATTTTCTTAAGGCTTCCTTCATTAATCCGTTACCAGCCATTGCGCCGGCCTTGCCATTGTCTACATCGACGAAAGGAACCCCTGGGTGAACAACGAATGTTGCAACCATAGGAATCTTTGCATCTTTCATGGTACGGACAGCACCAGGTGCGGCAGCTGCAACGACTTGGGCAGCCATTACACCGTCATACTTCTTCTGGATAAATATTTTTAGGTTCTCTTGAACCTTGATTGGATCAGCGTTGTCAGAAAGGATTTCTACATTGACGCAGCCCATTGCTTTGGCTGTTGCAAGCATTCCCTTTCTTACAATTAGTGCAAAAGATTCATTGTCGGAGAAAATATCAAACCCGAGCTTGTAGGTTTTTCCTGCGCAAAGTTCTTTTGTTGGCTTTCCGAGGAACTTTTTCCAGTCTGGAGCCGCTGCCTGGGCATTTTGTACCGACAGCAGTAGTGCGGCGACAGCTAGAACTGAAACTAACTTCTTTCTTGCGATCATGATTCACCTTTCAGTTGATTTGGCGCCGCGAAATGCACTTTTATGAACGAGGAGTTCAAAAGGGGCATCCCACTGGCTATTGCGAACCCTAGCCGCCACCCACTCCCCTATGTCAAGCGTTTGAATAGAGAAAACAATATAAATTTTCGTTATTTTTCCCTATGTCAAGCGATTGATGGCAGGGGAAAATCAAGTTTTTCCCCTGCCTCTTCTCAAACCACGTACCTAGGGGCTAATCTTTTGCACACTTGCCTACCGAAGTCGTGTCCGAATCTACAAAATAGGATTCAAAAAGGAGTCTCATCGATGCTATCCCTTACTAACGGAGTGATTTCTGTAGGAATTGATGAAGATTTGGGCGGTGAAATTCGATCAATAAAAATGGGCAAGAGTGAATTCTTGGCGGACTTTGATTGGTTGAGTCCAGTGGAAGGTAGTAGATCTACGACTTACGGAAATGCAATTTTGGACTGGTTGTCAGAATACCGGGGTGGTTGGCAGGTTCTGTTTCCCAATGCTGGAAATGAAAACACTGTCATGGGAGTGCCGCTTCCCTTTCATGGTGAATTTGGAAGAACCCAAACCACGGTTCTGACAAAGAAAAAGAGTGAGTTGATAATCAGAGCTGGAACAAGATTACCTTTGATCTTAACAAGAACTTATAAATTGGTGCCAAACAAACCAATCCTTCAAATTAAGCAGACCGTTTCCAATGAATCTGATTTAACAGTTCCCTTTATCTGGGGTGAACATCCTGCATTCTCCCTGCCGCGTGGTTCAAAGATTAATCTCCCAGCTGGTCCGATTCTTGTCGATGCAAATGAAATGGGAGAACTTCAAGATGTAAAACCTGGATCTACTGGTACTTGGCCAACTGTTCCAGATCGTGTTGGTGGCCAAATAGATTTATCGGTTGTTCCCGAAGCGGACATAGAGCGATTGTGTTATCTGCATGATCGCCCAGAAGGTTGGGCAGCAATGGAACATGGCAAAAAAGTAATTGGATTATCTTGGGACATCGAAGCATTTCCGCATTTATGGTTTTGGCAGGAAATCGGCGGTAAAGGATTCCCGTTCTATGGAAGAGCGCAAATCACAGCAATTGAGCCCGCTTCAACCTGGCCTTCATTTGGTCTGGAAGCAGCAATAAAGAGTGGCCAAGCCTTCCATCTAAAACCAGGTGAGGTTCGAAGTGCATGGACAACTTTTTCGGTATCAAATCTGCCAGTGAAAGATCTTATGAAGATCAAATCAATTGATTCAAAGGGAACATTCCAAACAAAATAGCGAAATAGGAGAAAACTATGGAGAAAAACCTCTCAGGAAGAAATGCTGTTGTGACCGGTGCTGCCATGGGAATCGGGCGAGCAACTGCTGAAGTTCTTGCAGAAAGAGGTGCGCGTGTAATTGCTCTTGACTACAACGAAACTAAACTAAATGAGTTGATTCCAGTCTGGAAAAGCGCTGGCCTTGATATCACGCCAATGCAATGTGATGTTACAAGTGCGGAAGCGGTTTCATCTGTTTTCAAAAAAATTGGAGAGATCTTTCCTAAGTTATCAATTCTGGCAAATATCGCAGGCGTGGTCAGATATGGAAAAATTGAAAACTTAAGTGAGGCCGATTGGGATTACCAACTGGATACCAACTTGAAAGCGATGTTTCTGACCTGTCGAGAAGCCGTAGTTTTAATGAGAGCAAATGGCGGTGGCTCCATAATTAATATTTCAAGTGTTCAAGCAATGGCAAGTCAGCAGACCGTTGCACCTTATGCCGCTTCAAAAGGTGGCGTTATTTCCTTCACAAGATCTATCGCACTTGATTATGCCGCTGATGGAATTAGAGCTAACGCAGTGTTACCTGGATCTGTAGAAACCCCAATGCTTCGCGCAGCAGGCGAACAATTCAATCCTTCAGATCCAGAAGGTGCGATGAAGAATTGGGGGGCGCTACATCCGCTTGGATTTTTAATACAACCAAGAGATATTGCCAATGTAATTGCATTTCTAGCAAGCGATGAGGCAAGAGTAATTACAGGTGCGCCAATAATTGCAGATTCTGGTTTGCTAGCGGGACTTGGCGTTTAAAACTAATCCAACTGAATCATTACAAATTAGGAGATGAATAATGATAGATACAACAAAGAAATTGAATTTGGACAAGGTCGAGGTAATTGCTGGCGGTGTCGACCATAGTGAAGGGGTAACCGTAACGCCAGACCAAACAATTTATTGCGGCGGTGAGGCAGGTCAGATTTATCGAATTGATAATGACTTGCCAGTGGAAGTCGCTAATGTGAAGGGTTTCATGCTTGGGCTTGCAAGTGATGCGGAGAATAGAGTTTATGCAATCGATAATGCCAATAAATGTGTCTGGCGTTACGATCCTAAAACTGGTTCAACGGAGAAATGGTTAGAGGGTCCAAAGGAAAATCCATTTAACGTTCCAAATCACGGGGCATTTGGACCTGATGGAAGCTACTACTTGACCGATTCAGGTGATTGGGCAAAAAGGGACGGCAAAGTATGGGTAAAAAAACCTGGAAAAGTAGTGACAATATTTACCCAAGACTCGAAAAATTTTCCAAACGGTAATGCGGTTTCAAGAGATGGAACCAAGCTCTATGTGGTCGAGTCAGAACCAAGCGCGATTTGTGAGATATCCATAAATACAGATGGCACTGCAGGATCAAGAAAAGTTCTTGTCGAGTTGGGACTTTATGTTCCGGATGGAATTAGAGTCGCAGCGGATGATTCACTAATCATAAGTTTTTATGCGCCTAACCTAATTGCACGTTGGAGTCCGGAAGGTGGCCTTGAAGCTCTTGCCAATGATCCCCAATCTGTATTTTTGGCCGCACCAACAAACCTTGAGTTTTACGGCGAAAATCTCGATGTGATGATTTTTGCAAGCCTTGCGCGTTGGCAGTTATCGCGCGCAAAATTGGGAATAAAGGGTGCGAAGCCTCACTATCCAAGTAAGGCAACCATCGGAGATTAATTGTCTTGATACGATTACCTAGGCAATGCTAGGGAAATTGATATAAATGATTAGGAGCAAATTTTGGCTTCCAAGAAGAGCTCTATGCCCCAACGAAAAGCTACTTTGCGAGATGTTGGTTTGCTGGCAAAAGTTGACCCTAGCTTAGTTTCAAGGGTTATAAACAATGACCCTAACGCCACTGCCTCTTCTGCTACAAGAGCACGGATTTTATCTGCGGCAAAGAAACTCAACTACACCACCAATTACTCTGCCCGAAATCTTAAGATGGCGAGAACTTTAACAATTGGATTACTGCTCCCAGATTTAACGAATCCAGTGAATGATTTGGTTGCACATGGGGTTCAAGAAAGAGCAGCAGAATTAGGCTACGGAGTTATCATTGCAAACCACTCTGATATTGGTGGCGATCGGACTATCTCACAAATGCTTACACAAGGTCACGTAGATGGCGTCATTGCTTTCGTTCACAGTATTAATGACTCATTCATGGAGGACTTGTCCAGAAATAGCAATGGAAGAATTCTTCCAATGAATGGAAAAATTAAAGGAATAGACTCGAGCGTGGTGTTGGATGACCCTAAAGCTGCTGAGATGTGCGTGGAGCACCTTGTGGATCTTGGTCACCGCAAGATTGTTGGAATCTTTGCATCAGTGTCAAATGACTCACCAAAGCGGCGTGTAGCTGGCTTCAAAAAAGCATGTGCAAAATACAACATTCAGCCAAATATAGTCTTCACCCAAGGTTACTCTTCTCATGATGGCTACTTGGCAACTCTTGAGGCGGTTACAAAGTATTCACCAACTGCAATCTTTCCATCCTCAAACTCATATGCGCTTGGAACGTACCGGGCCCTTTACGAGAAAAAATTGAGGATCCCGGAAGATGTTTCTGTCATAACACTGCACAATTCAGCACTGACCGAGTATCTTTCGCCACCACTGACAAGCGTTCGACTCCCGGCAGAAGAGATGGGCAAAATTTCTGCGGAAAAACTTATCGATATGCTAAACGGTAAAAAAATCAAGCATCTCATTGTTGATGGTAAGCCTTCTCTGGTCTTGCGTGGATCAACATCTAAAGTTCAAAATTAAGCTAACAGTCAGGATTACGAGGGAGTTGGAGAGTTAATTCATGTCAAAGCTAGATTTAGCTTCACAGCTAACCACTCTTCTCGGCAGGGATGTTGTGCGAAGCGATGCCGTCTCGCTACAGGCTTATAGCCGCGATGCGACTCCGATGTTTGAGGGACTGCCTGAAGTTATTGTCGCCCCGCGAAACACCAACGAGGTTTCAAAGATTGTTAAATTCGCCCACGACACCAAGACGCCAATAATTGCTCGTGGTGCTGGTAGCAATTTATGCGCCGCAACTGTTCCACTTAATGGTGGAATCGTGATGAGCATGACAAATATGAATAAAGTTTTAGAAGTTTCGAAATCTGAAATGATTGCAATAGTGCAGCCGGGAGTCACCAATTTAGATTTAGATCAGCTCGTTGAAAAAGAGGGTCTGCGCTTTGTCCCAGATCCAGGTTCACGAAATGTTTCAACAATCGGCGGAAATGTCGCGACTAGCGCTGGTGGGCTCCGAGGACTTAAATATGGAACAACCCGCAATTATATTTTAGGTTTAGAGGCGGTTCTAGGAACTGGCGAAGTTATCCGTACCGGTGGGCGATT